>DASQID010000556.1:0-2550 GCA_035631775.1 Acidobacteriota bacterium | reverse complement strand
TTCACAAGCGACACGCCACGACCGGCAAACAGGCGCAGCTATGCCGCCACCAGTGAAATAATGCAGGACATTGCCGGATCGGACGTTGCACCATCTCGGGGGCGGTTGCTGTACCAGGGAGGCGGAACACGGTTAACGCAGGATCGACAAGCTGGGCAACGCTGGTTGATCGCTGGCTGCTCACTTTTGTTGTTCCACCATACTCGAGAACTGAAGTGCATTGGAGACTACCTCCTCGCCCGGCTGGAGTCCGGCCAGGATTACGCTGGCTCCATCAGGCAGGACTGTGCCTGCCTGTACCTCCGCTCGACGATACCTGCGATCGCCTTCCATCAGGAAGACCCAGTCCCTATCGTGCAGCCGAAGCAACGCCGTGGAAGGTACAACCATTCGGTCCCGGCGGCCCAGAGACACGAATCTTGCCGTGGCGAACATTCCCGGACGCATCAATCCGCTGCTATTGTCCAGTTCGATTCTGACCTTGGCGGTACGCGTGTTGGGATCCAGCATTTTAGAAATGTTCCCTATGCGGCCGCGGAGCGGATGATCGGGATAGGCATTGAGAGCGACTTCGGCGGTGTCACCCAATCTGACTTGTGCCAAGTTGTTCTCGTACACATCGCAGAGCGCCCAGACTCGGGAGAGGTCGGCCACCGTGAAGAGCGAGGGTGAATTGTCCAGGGACTTAACTCCCTCTCCGCCGGCAGTGTTTTGCTCGACAATCGTGCCGGGAATTGGGGTCTTCACCTCGATGATAGGTGAGAGTTCTCTTACATCGCCACCCAGGAGACGGATGCGATCCTCAGTTGACTGCACGTCCACCGCTGCCTTCTGTTCAGCATCTTCCGCTGCCTGCAGGTCCTTCTGCGCGATGGCTCCGCGGGAATAGAGAAGTTGGGCACGCTCGAGTGAGTGGCGGGCCAACAATTCATCCGCCTGGAATTTTTTATAGTCCGATATTGCCTGCACAAGATCCTGGCTTCGAATTACCACGAGAACCTGGCCTTTTTTCACGTCGTCCCCCAGTTTTGCGCGGAGGTCGATCACCTTTCCACCAGAGAGGGATGTGACATGTACTGTGAGTGCAGTGTCGGGAGATATGACTCCGTTCACCGTCAACTGATCCGGGAGCCTCCGCGTTTTTACCGCAGCGAGCGGAAACTGCTCGGGATGATCCACCACAAACACGTTCGGATCATTGGGTGCCGGCGCTACAGTCGGGCGCGCGACGTCGGCCTCCGTCGAGCTGGAACAGCCGGCGGACAGCACGGCCAGGCAAATTGCTCCCACCGACAAACATAACAGGCTGTAGTTCCTGAGTGTCATAGGATGACCTCCCGGCCGGCGGCAAGATTCGACTGGTTGATCGCGGCCAAGTGACTGGAATCCAGAATCCAGTATATGGGCTCGGAAAGGCAAAGATCTTTTGGGGTGTGGAAGGAGTCGAGTTCGGACGCTCCCCTCTCAGAGTAAGACAGCGGCACAGGCCGGATGCGGCGATGCATAATTCCTCACGATTATGAATGATCACGACCAAGCCTGGTTGGCAGATCCTGGTACTGATGACGAGTCGACGCACACATTGCCGGAAGGGCCAAAGGCTTGAATTTCGATGGATAGTGAGAACTCAGTATTCCACTCAGCAGGGGATGGAAAGAGGCGGGCTTCTGGGCTTGCGGTTTGCTGGATGACGCCGTGCTTCTGGTTCCGAATACTTGCCGGTGAGCCAGGCGCCGGCCACCAAGTCCGCGGAGAGAACGCAATCCGGTCCCCCGTAGAAGCTGAAACGGGTCTGAGGCATCAGGCTCACGAAGGTAGTGGAGGCACTACTCGGCTTGAAACGGTATGGTGTATCAAGATGGAAGGGAAGCAGTGTCCACGGCTTTCCTTCCTGAAAGTGACCCTTTCCGTCGCCGAGATAAACTGCGATGGGCAGCAACGAAGTCGAACTCGTGACGACCAGATCGAGGAAGCTGTCTCGGTCCACATCGCAGGCAAAGATCCTAGTGCCCACCCCGCCGTTGGCCAGGGTGAGATAGGTTTTCGCCAGCTGGGTGCTGAATCGGATTTCGATGATGTAGCCGAGCCCACGAGTACTGCCGATGGCCAGGTCGGGCTTGTTGTCACCGTCAAAATCGGCATCGGCGGTGGCAATCGGATAGGTCCACGCAGCCTGTTCGCTCGAAGAATCAACCCTCGCAGCACAGAGGGCATTCGCCGCCGGCACCACCGCCCACGACAATGCAGTTACCAGTCCTGCTCTGAGCAGATGCAATCCGAGCATTAATCCAAGCCTAGCATACAGTGCTTCTTAGTTCTTCTGCCCGACCCCGCAACCCGGCAAAAACCAACTAAAATGATGCGACATGGCCCACTGATTTTCAACCCCAAGGGCTGCGGGTACAGTAACTTTCAATGAGCGAAACCCTTAGGGTCTGTCACAACCCGGGGTGGTTTGTGAGGAGCGAGCAACAAAACCAGCGGGCCTGCGGGCCGCAGCCTGGGGGCGCGGCGGCGGGGGGGGGGGGGGGGGGGGGGGGGGGGCGGGGG
>DASQID010000555.1:0-30865 GCA_035631775.1 Acidobacteriota bacterium | reverse complement strand
GGGCAAGGGGGGCACGCTCCGCCCGGATAACGATGCAAATTTTGTTCTTTATGGTAAAGACATCAGACCCAGAGAGATACTGTTCAGAACCAGCGAGAATATTCCGAAGGACGGGAAAATCTTTGTCGACGAACTGACGCGCATCAGCCCAAAGCAGGTGAAGTAGGCGGCGCCTCCAAGAAGAGCGTTCCCTGGCAGAGCATAGGCTAATCCGGGAGCAATTACCGGAGCTCCGCCTTGAGTACGGTCCACACATTCCGGACCACGATGTCATATCCCTGCGCCGTCGGATGAATGCCGTCGTCTTGATTTAATTCCGGCCTTCCTCCCACTCCCGCCAGGAAAAAGGGTATGAGGGGGGTGTGGTATTTCTTGGCGAGATCCCGAAAGATCTGCCGAAACTCCGTCGTGTAGGCAACGCCGTAGTTGGGAGGCATTTCCATGCCGGCCAGCACGACCGTGGTGCCGTCTCTCTGCAACGGACCTATGATTGACTCCAGATTGCTCCGCGTTTCCGTCAGCGGCAATCCCCTCAAACCGTCGTTACCGCCCAGTTCCAGGATGACTATCTTGGGATGGAGCGAGCGCACCGAGTCGAGTCTGTTCAATCCCTGAGCCGTCGTATCTCCACTGACGCCCGCATTGACCACACGGTAATGGTAGCCGGCGGCGGCGATTTCCGCCTGCAGCTTGGAGGGATAATTTTGGGATTGTTCCACCCCAAGACCGGCCGTAAGGCTGTCTCCGAGAGCAACGATCAGCGGCCGCGAATCGGACGGGACGGCTATATCGTGGAAAGCCTCTCGCGTGGATCCGGCGCTCCGGGGCGGATCGGTTCGAGATTTGCCGCAACCGGTTGCCATTGCGGCGCCGAGGAATATGAGAACAATGCATTTTCGCAAGCTGTAAACCTCCACAGGAAATCTACCACAGAGCCGTTCCCGGTTGGTGCTCATCTTAAACGGCACGGTCATCGCAACGTGCAATCGAGATGAGAGTTTGGCGTTCCTTCGCGTCTTGGCTGCAAAGGCGCCAAGACAAGACGCTGAGAAGTAATATGTCCCCGAATCTGGTACATTAACTCTTCACTCAATTTACGGTGCCGCAATGATAGAGGTAAGAAAGGTCACCAAGTCGCTCAGCTCCGGTTCGCACACCATCGAGATTCTGAAAGGCATTGACCTGATTGTTCCCCGTCGCGAAGTGCTGGCTATCGAAGGTCCATCCGGGAGTGGGAAGAGCACCTTGCTCGGCCTTATCGCAGGCTTTGATTCCCCAACGGGTGGCACGATCCTGCTCGAAGGCCAGGACATCACACGGATGGACGAAGATCAGCTTGCGCTCCTGCGGGGGAAAATGCTTGGTTTTGTCTTCCAATCCTACAACCTGATCTCGACACTGACAGCTGAAGAAAACGTCATGCTGCCAGTGGAGCTCGCCGGCCGATCGGCAGGAGCGCTGACCAGGGCTCACGAACTGCTTGAAGCAGTCGGGCTGCAGGATCGGTTCGCACATTATCCCGCTCAATTATCCGGAGGGGAGCAGCAACGCGTCGCCCTGGCACGAGCTTTTGCAGGCAGCCCATCGATCCTTCTGGCTGACGAGCCGACCGGCAACCTGGACAGCACGACGGGAAAGATCGTTCTCGACCTGCTGCTCGAACTCAACCGGCGCGAAGGAACGACACTGGTACTTGTCACGCACGATCCGGCCCTCAGCCGGTTGGCGGATCGGATTGTCCGGCTGAAAGACGGCAGCATAGTCGACGAGATTGTTCTGAACGCTGTCCCGAGGTGATTAGCCAATCTCAGATGGGGAGGTCATTACCGTGCTATTTGAGTTTCGCTTAGCATGGCGTGAAATCCGCCCTTCGCTGCGAAGGTTCATTTTCATGGTGACTGCGATCGCTCTCGGCGTCGGATCGCTGACTGGCATCAAGGGATTCAGCGAGGCGTTGGATCGGGCGATGGCCAGGTCAGCGCGCGAGCTGGTTGCGGCGGATCTCGCTGTCCGAATGAACGGCAATCCGAATGCTCGGGAACAGGAGATCCTCGAAACTCTTGTCAAGCGAGGGTGCCAGTTAACCAGGATTACCGAAACACTGTCGATGGCCTCTTCCATGAGGGCATCCCGGCCGATTCTGTCCAACATCAAGGCGGTGGATCCCAAGCTCTACCCGTTCTATGGCGATGTCGGGCTGGATCCCCCGCTGCCCTTGAAAAGTGTCCTTGCGGATGATGCGGCCGTGGTCAGTCCGGACTTTCTGGCCAGGACGAACCTTTCGCCGGGAGCCGAGATACAGATCGGCACCGGGCGTTTTCGTATTGCAGGGGTTCTCAAATCGGAACCCGATCGCCTGGCTTCCGGAGTGGAATTGGGACCGCGCATCCTCATCACCCGAAACGGTCTCAACCAAAGCGGGCTGATACAGTTCGGCAGCCGCGCGACAGAGTCCTTCCTGTTCCGGCTTCCCGGGAAAGGATTCAGTCTGGAGGAGGCGAGGGAGATCCTGAAGATGGGATTGCAGCGCCGCGCCCGCATCTCGGATTACCGGGATCCCAATCCCGCCCTGTCACGCGGTCTTGAGAGGACGGCCAGTTTTCTCAGTCTCATCGGCCTGCTCGCGTTGCTGGTAGCCGGACTTGGAATTGCGACCACAATTCACACATATCTCCAGCAGAGGCTGGACAGCATTGCGATTATGAAATGCCTGGGCGGGCGCTCGGTTCAAATCCTTCGCATCTATCTTCTGCAAGGACTCTGCCTCGGCATCATCGGCAGCCTGCTGGGCGTGGCCCTGGGCTATTTCGTGCAGCTGGCGTTTCCACCTCTTCTGAGGGGCCTCCTGGAACTGCCCACTCAGCTCGAACTGGCGCCGGGGGCTGCCCTGCAGGGCTTCGCCGTCGGGATTACCGCAACCCTTCTTTTTCTCCTGCCTCCCCTGCTCGCAATAAGGAAGGTGCGGCCAGCCAGGGTTTTCCTTCGGGAGATGCCTGAAACGTACTACTCCACCATCCAGCGCCTCCGCCACGACTGGATTCCACTGGCTTTCTCCCTGCTGCTCCTCTTCGGAGCGGGTGTCCTGGCAAGCTGGTTGGCCTGGTCCTGGAGGCAGGGATTCGGATTCATGGCCGGTCTGGCCGGAGCCATCCTCGTGCTGTCTGCAGGAACAAAAGTCCTGCTCGTCGTCTTGAAGCGGCTGCCGCGACCATCGTCTCTCGCGTTTCGACACGGGTTGAAGAACCTCAACCGCCCCGGTAGCCATGTAGCATCGGTCCTGGTTGCCCTCGGTATTGGGGTCGCATTCATTCTGACGGTCTACCTCATCCAGACGTCGCTCCTTTCCCAGATTGTCAAGAGTGCTCCGGCGAATTTGCCCAATGTTTTTCTACTGGGCATTACCGGGCGCGACAAGGATCCTCTGCAGTCGTTTCTCCAGACGCAGCACGGGGTTGCCGATGGAGCCGAACTCATTCCATCGGTTCCCTCGCGGCTCGAGCGCGTTGACGGAAAAGCCCCCGAAGAAATGAATCTCGATCCGCACGACCGCCGTTTTTCCCAAATGGAATTCATGCTCACCTGGACGTCGAAACTCCCTCCGAACACCAAAGTCCTGGAAGGACAGTGGTGGCCTGCGCCATACAGCTCCCCAATGATCTCGGTGGCTGAGGGCGCCGCTCGTGCACTGAGAATTCGCGTCGGCAGCACCCTGGAGTTCGACTCCAGCGGACGCCGTGTGAGGGGAAAGGTCGTGAACATCCGCGAGATTGAGTTTGGGCGTCCAGGAAGCAGCAACCAGTTCATCTTCTCACCCGGCGCGCTCGAGGGTCTCCCCGCATCGTATATCGGCGCTCTCAGGATGGCGCCCTCGGAAGTTCCCGGTTTTCAAAGTGCACTCTTCGCCAGGTTTCCTGTCGTCACTTCCATTGACGCGGGGCAGGTCTTGGCTCGTGTCCAGCAACTCCTGGACAAGATCACAAGCGTGATCCGCTTTATCGCCCTCTTTGCCATCCTTGCCGGTGTCATCATGCTCGCTTCAAGCGTTGTAGCGACACGCTACCAGAGGATCCGCGAGGCGGTGCTGCTCAAGACGCTGGGGGCAACCCGCGCCCAGATCGCTCGCATCCAGGCAGCAGAGTTTCTGATAATCGGGCTCGCCGCCGGGCTGATCGGCTGTCTGCTGGCGGCCGCCGCCGCGAATTTTCTGCTGGGCAGGCTGCTCGAGACAGAATTCAGCTTCCGGTGGATGCCACTCTTGACCGGAACGCTGGCCACCACTGCCCTGGCAATCATGACGGGCTGGATTGCCAGCCGCGGCGTCCTCAACCACAAGCCGCTCGAAATCCTGCGCGAGAACTGAACTGTGGTGATCGCGAGAATTCAGCGCCCCTAGCCTGGAAGGCGAGGAGCCTGACTCGATTAGGGTAAACCACCGTCTCCGGCGTTAAGACTCGAAAGGGCTTTGCCGTTCCGGCGTTCGTTGGACAAGATGAGACATGGACATGCAGGGATCAACCGTACCAGCAAGCCAGCGGGCCTGCGAGCCGCAGCCCAAAAGGCGCGAGCGCCGGGCGGTTGCTTTTTGCCTGGAGACTTTTCGATGGTCTCTCATCTCACCATCATTCGCTGCATCGGTAGTCAGATGTGAGCGCCAAAATGTGAAGTTATTTCTGCGCGAGCCCTTAGTAGGCGGTTCCATAAATACTGTCACGTATTTTACGGATACGGATCAACGCGGATGAACACTGATCACGAAGGTAGAATCGGCGTGCAAAGTCGCCAGAGGCTCTCCGGCTTTGCTTTGTTTCCTCCGGAGCCCGGAGTCAAGCACGCGCCCTCCTTATGAGAAATCTGAGCTTCAAAGAGTCTGGGCGTGTTTGACTCTGGGCTGCGAAGGAAACAAGCGGCGCCTTGCGCTGCCCTCTGGGCCGCAAAAGCCGCAGAGCACTGTATGGGCGAGACTTTTTTCTCGTCGACTGTTTCGACTTCGCTACTCTATGCTCTTACTTTACGCTTTCGTGGTAGACACGCGGATCGGTAAGCGGAACTTCCTCCAACTCGGTCGGCTGCTGGCAGCAGATGCAGATTCCCGGTTTGAAGGCAGTGATGTGGCAGACATTGCAGAAGTAGATAATCCTATAGAGTCCGTCCGGGTGAACAACGAAGAAATCAGTCACTTCAAACGAGCCATCATCGCGGAACTTCCCCACCAGCCGCATCTGCTTGCCGGCAACCCTGTGATCCCGTAAGGTTTCTCCAATGGAGTCGTCAGCTATGGACAGCTGTATCCGCTTGTCCTGCAACTGGAGCTGCGGCGGATTACGCCCCTCTACGACAACCTTCCCGTCGAGGGTGGCCGCGGCCCCGATTTGAGGACCGCAAAAGGCGATGGCTGCGAACAGAAGAAACGCTGCTCTCATGAGATAAATATAGCAGAGCGAATGCGGCGCCACAGTATGCACGCGCAAAAATCCATGAAGGATTTGTGGCCTGTTTGGTGAATTCTGAGTAAACTCTGTCTCCTTGTGGTGAATTCAAAAAGGAGGACTTGATGTCAGACACATTGAAGGTTGGAGTAATCGGAGCAGGATTTATCGCTCGTTTTCAAGCGCTGGCTATGAGACAAGTCCGGGGGCTGGAGCTTGCCGGCATCGTGGCATTGGATGGTGCACCTGCCCTCGCGAAACTGGCACGCTCATACGGCATAGGGAATCCCAAGGTGTACAAGCGCATCGGCGAGATGGTCCCGCAGGTCGATTGCATCGCAGTCTACGCGCCGAATTTCGCCCGCATTTCCGTCGTGGAGGAGATCGTCGCCGCCGTCAATGCCGGAGCGAATCTAAAAGGAATAATCTGCGAGAAGCCCCTGGGCAGAACCGTTGCCGAGGCACGCCGGCTGGTTGAACTGGCTCAATCGGCGAAACTGCACACGGCCTATTTCGAAAATCAGCTTTTCATGAAGCCGGTGAGAGCCCAGTTAAAGCAGTTGGAGCCCGTCCAAAAGAAGATGGGACCGCTGTCGCTTGCCCGTTCATCCGAAGAGCACGGCGGGCCGCACGAAGGCTGGTTCTGGGACCCGACCCGACAGGGAGGCGGGGTCTTGAGCGACATGGGATGCCATAGCATCGCTGTAGGCTGGTACGTGCTGACCCCGTTGGGCAAAAAAATCACTTTTCTGCAGCCACAGAGCGTCTCCGCAGAAGTCGGACTGCTGAAATGGGGGCAACCGTACTGGCGAGAGAAACTCCTCAAAGAGAAGGGTGTCGATTATTCGAAGCACCCGGCCGAGGATTTTGCGACAGGGATGATCACCTACAAGAATCCGGAGACGGGACAAAAGGTCAAAGCGCAGTTTACGAATTCCTGGATGTTCGAAAAGCAAGGACTCCGCCTGTTCATGGACGGAATGGGCCCCGGATATGCCTTTGAGATCAACACGCTGACCTCGCCTCTGACCGTATTCATCGGAGATACGGCAGCAGAGGCCGTCCAGGACGCAGAATCCGCGCTCGAGAAGGCCACCGCATCGCGCGGCCTCCTGGCAGTACAGCATAACGAAGCGGACCTCTACGGCTACCCGGACGAGAATGAAGATGCACAATTTGCGTTCGCTGCTGGCCGGGACGGGATGCTTCCCTGGAGCTATGGACTGGAAATCACGCGACTGGTGACAGCCGCTTACATGTCTGCAGAGACGCGCAGGACGATCGACCTGACGGATCCGAAAACCCGGCAGGAGGTCGAGAACTACATGTCTCTCATTCAGCAGGGCCGCGGAGCTGAGGTACTGTAGGCAAATTGTCTCGTTCCGGGAGGCGCGGCCGTCGGCAAGTGATTCTCTGCAGTTGCTTTCAAAAGCAAACCGCCAAGACTCAAAGTGCGCCAGGGTACTCGACGACCAAGACTCTTCGGAATCCGGGTTTGACAACCTGGAAGGACGGAGTCATTTCAGATGCCGGTCGAAGAAGTCCGCGGCCGCTCTGTAGACCGCCAGCCAGTGCCGGTGCATCAGGAAGTCGTGTACCTCGTCCGGAAGAACCATGAGCTCGATCTCAACTCGCTGTGCGCGCAGGCGCTGAGCAAGATCCACCGTCTGGCTGAAATCGACGTTGCGATCATCGTCTCCCTGGATGAGAAGGACCGGGGATTTCCACTTGTCGACGGAAGCCACGGGTGAGGAGTCGCGCGCTCTCTTGACCACATCCGCGGATTCCGTTCCTGCCCAGGAACGAAACCGTCGCGTGGACCAATCATGCACACCGTGCAGGTCGACCCCCGCGGCGAACATGTCGGAGTTGCGCGCAAGTCCCAACGCAGTCAGATAGCCGCCGTAGGAGCCTCCCCAGAGTCCGATACGGGATGGATCTATATCGTCACGCGAGCGAAGATAATTCCCTGCCGCCACGATGTCCTGGTACTCGGAAGCGCCGCGAGGCCCTCGTCCGGGAGCCTCCCGGAATTTGCGTCCATAGCCGATCCCGCTCCGGAAATTCACCGAGAGTACCGCATACCCGCGGTTGGCGAGGTACTCATTCATGCCGTAGGCATTGCTGTAGTAGTAAAGGTAATGCCATCCCAGCAGCATCTGACGGACCGGTCCGCCGTGCATGAAAATGACCGCAGGAATCTTTCCCGAGTGCTTCGTCAGCGGCAGGAACAGCTGTCCATGAATGTCCCAACCGTCGGCGCTCTTGAACACAATCTGCCGCGGAACCACAAGCGAATCGGCCGGAAATTCCGCCGGAATCCAATCGGGTGCTATCGGGCGTGCTTTCGTGCCCGGCGCAGCCAAGACGTACGGCGCGGCAGGCATGCGCGCACTACTTCTGAAAAACGCCAGGCCGCCGTCGGCAAGTGCCGCGGGGTTCCACTCAATGTCTTCTCCGCCGGTCACCGCCGTCGGGATGCCGCCGGAAACTGGAACGCGCCAGAGGTGCCGCCGGTCAATGTCGCCGCAGTTGGAGGAGTAATAGATCGTCCGGCGGTCCGTCGAAAAGGAGACGTGCTCGACCTCGCACTCCCCGGGGGTAAGCAGGGCAGGGTTCCCTCCGGAACTTGAAATCGCGTATAAGTGTGCCCAGCCGTCCTGTTCCGAGAAAAACACGAGGGATCCGTCCGCCGCCCAGTGAATGAGATTCTCGCCGGCAAGTCGCGGCAGGGAAGCATCCGGGGCGGCACCACTTGCCCATACCTGGCGGGCGTGCAGGGTCTCGACGTCCGCGATCAAAATCGACCAGGGCTCAGGCACGTTGTCGGTTCCCGGCGCCGGCGGATCCCCGCCACGACCGGGCTGTCGCACGAAGGCAATCCGCTTGCCGTCCGACGACCAGCGAGGAGCGCTGTCGCGATCCACAGACGGCGCGATGTATCGCACCTCGTTGCCGCCTGTACGATACAGACCTATGAAGCTGTGGTCTTCGCGGTCGCTCACGAATGCGAGCGTCCTGCCGTCCGGAGACCAAGCGGGATTGTCGTTCCTGCCGCGTGCCTTGAAGAGTTGCCTGGCAGGGGCGGAGGCAGAGAGCGGGGCGACCCAGATCGCCCCCTCGGAAACAAAAGCCACTTCACCCGAAAGGGATATATCCGGGTCGGCACCGCCGCCCAACTTGCGTGGAACGCCGTCACTGAGTTTCACCGCCCAGACCGCCTGCTCTGTTCCCGCAGGATCGTTTGCCGGATTGGGGGTCTCTCCCGCATTGTTCTTTGCTCCACCGCGGACGAAGGCAACAGATTCACTGTTAGGGCTCCAAGTGAGCTGTGTCAGAGCCTGACCATCGTCGGCCGTGAAGCTCGTGAGCCTGCGCGGTCGATACTGTGGCGCTTCCGCGACCCAGATGTTGCGCCGGCCCTGATCGTCAGAGAACCAGGCCACGCGTTTGCCGTCGGGAGACGCGGTGAGCTCAGTCGGAAAGGGCGCTCCGAGCACTTGATCGATTGTGAACTTTGTCTGCGAGGATCCGAAGCCGGCAAACATCCACATCGCCAGAGGCAAAATCAGTATGCTGGATTCTCTCATGACTTTTCTCCTTGGAACCGGGGACCCGGGGAGACTTCGGAATAATAGTTAAAGCATTACATTAACTATTGCGGCTATTGTTTTTTTAAAAAATGAAATATGTCTGAGAACAATCCAAGCAAGGGGCGTCAGGTCAGAGGCCTTCAGCTTCACCTCCCACACATGCCGAGGAGTTCCTGGGCATCCCTCAGGTCGGGCGTGTCGAGGCCTTCGCGAAACCAGCCGAGGATTCCGCGCAGCTCGCGTTGCGCCTCGGCGTGGCGTCCTTCACTCAGATAAAGCCGGCTCAAAGACGTCGCGGCGCGCAGTTCAAATCCCTTCGATCCCTGTCTTCGGGCTATGTCCACGCTTTTCCTCAGCAGGGACTCCACCTTGGTATTCGGCTGCCGCGCCTGTTTCAGCAGGATCTCAGCCCGGGTTCGATACAGTTCCGCCTCGTAATAGCGTTCGCCCCCGTCCCGCATTTGAGCGAATGCCTTGTCGAGGGTGTCGAGTGCTTCTTTTGTTTCATGACGCATGGCCCGCACTTCGGCCTCCACCGATAAAAACTCGATATGTACGAGATGACAGCCGATCGAGCCCAGGGTATTAAGGCTGTTGCCCAGCCGTTCCATCCCCTCGTCCAACTGTCCCTGGCAGGCAAGGCTCCAACCCAGCAATCCCTCAGACCATCCCTGAAGCATCAGAAATCCATACTCCTCGGCAATGGACCTAGCTTCAGCCGCTCTTTCCATGGTCTTTGCAGCATCTCGCAGGAACCGGCTGGTCCAGCCGGAGACGAACAGGGTTAGTGCCAGCGTGTAAGGGTGAGTATGCTGCCTGGCCATTTCGAGGGCTTCCGCCGCTCCGCGGCGTGCCTGTGCAGGATAGCCGCACAGCCATAGAATTCGCGCCATCTGAGCGCGTCCTATCACGCCGGCATCGAAGCCGCCGAGGGAAACGATTGCCGTGTGTTCCTTGGGATTATATGCATTAGAGGCGCGCCGCGCATGTTCCAGAGCCGCGGATTGCTCGCCAACATGACTCAGGATGATGCATCCAGTTACGTGCGACCAGAGGAGGAGGAGCGGACTCTGGGATGCTTCGCTGAGGCGATTGATGCGTTCCCAGATATCTCGTCCGGTCACCAGGTCGGAGCGAAATATGTGGTACGCACCCAAGCCCATGAGGGCGCGGTAGATCTCGATGTTGTCTTCCGAATCGCGGCAGAGGGCATAGGCGCGGCTGTGCGCTTCTTTCACACCTGAATCGGCATAGCCAAAAAGCCGGATAAGTGCGTTACCGAGAATCATCTGCAGAAACAGCTCGAGCCGGCGTCTTTCTGCCGACTCCGGAATGCCACCGAGCAGGCTGAGGCCGCTCCGCGCCAAAACTACCGCCTCACGGTCCGCGGAGACCTCTATCGCGTGCTGTGCAGCCACGAGATAGTGGCCGGCTGCCCTTGACGGATCATGGGCGGCATTGAAGAGCATCGCCACCTGTGATGCCGCTGCGGTTCCCCTGTCGCCATGGACCTCGAGTAGTGCTCTCGCCATGGCCGCGCTCAGCGAGGCCCTGCGACTCGGGCTGAGGGCCTCTGCAAGGGCGTTTTGATACAAAACGTGAACAAACTGATAACGAAGGGTCGGAATCTGGCTTTGCCGTTGTATCTCGCGGATCAGCCGGATGAAGCCATGCACGTGGTCGAGCGCCGCCAGGCGTTCTTCAGTCTCCGTGGCATCCGATCCGAGGGACTTCGTCACCACGGCTGAATCAAACTCATATCCCTGGATGCACGCGCAATCCAAGATGCGCCTGTCCAGTTCAGACAACATCCGGAGCTTGCGATCGATCAGGCTGTGCACCGAGGCCGGAATACCGCATTCTGTTTCGGAGATCGACCCTGCAAGATGCCACTGGAAGGACGCGGTGTCCCGGAGAATGACTCCCTGATCTCTAAGATGCTCCAGCAGGTCGACGGTAAACAGCGGATTTCCTTCAGTCCGGTGATAGATGGATTCCGCAAATTCCTTGGGAAATCGGTGATCCGGGAAAACGTTGTCGATATACATGGCAATGTCTGTGCCGCTCAGGAGACTCAGTTTGATTTCGCGGCAAACACCATGAGCCTGCAATCCCAATTTAACACCGAGGAAGGTGTGCGCGCCCGAAAGCAGAAATTCGGGACGATACGCAACGAGGATCAGTATTCTCATGGACGGGCAGCGATCACAAAGATACGACAGAATGTCCACGCTGGAGGCGTCGGCCCAGTGCAGGTCATCGATGAACAGCAGCATGGGCCGGATTTCAGACACCTGGCGGAGAAAGGCCATCAAATCACGCTTCATCCGTTCCTGGGAAGAACCCTCGCCCTGAGCGGCCAGGGTTCTGGACTCGTCGTCACCCGGAAATATCTGGATGTACCAGTCCGGCGCAGTGCGCATCAGGAGTCCGACCAGAGTGCCGTCCACATCAGCCCGGACCAGACCTTCGAGTGCCTCGAGAATCGGGAGGTAGGCCCCGGTCCCCTCAAAACACTCGGAGCACTTCCCCCGGCCTACGAAGCAGCCGCGCACTTTGTCATCGAGCAGGAACTCATCGATAAGAGTCGTTTTGCCGATGCCGGCTTCCCCCGAAACGCACACGAGGAGGCCATGGCCCTCAACGGCAGAGGACAAACACTCCCGAAGTACAGCTGACTCGCTGCCATGGCCCACGGTCAACTTCTTGGTTGTAGTTGGTATTCGTGGGCGCTCCTGATAGAAGACTGGAGCAATGAGACGATATCCCCTTTTCTGAATCGTTTCGATGAAACGGGGCTCGCGGGCACTATCTTCGAATATCCGGCGCAGGCTGCAGATTGCGTTAGCCAGGACCTCGCTGGTTACAAACACGCCTGCCCAGACATCGTGCATTATCCTGTCTTTGTCGATAACGGTGCCTGCATTCCGTGCCAGGTACACGAGCAATTCCATGACCTTCGGCCTGACCCGAAGAGTCCTCGTGCCTCTGGAAATCGTATTGGCGAGAGGGCTGACGCTGAACTCGGCGATCTTAAACTCACTGGAAATATCCGCTCCGCTCGTGCTCATTTCACATCCACCGTGATAAGAAGGGGAGGAGTTTGCTCGGCGATATCAGACCGATTCCGGATATCCAGGCGAGAGTATCAATTGGGGCGCAGGTTCTTCCGTCAAAAGGAGGCCTCTCAAGCCCCTTCATACCATTCCTGATCATGCCCCAAATTAACAAAGATTTAATAAGATTTAAATAAGGCAATCAAATATTGACGTATATCATACGGGCGTTGTCATAGGATTGCAGGCGAGCGATCCGGTGCTTTTAGGTGAGGGGAGACCTGCCGGAGCGTCTCGCCTGTTCTTTTCTTTCCCAAGTCTCAGTTCGACATTCCCGCAATCACGATTCAAAGCATCGGAATAAGCTCATAAGGAACATGCCCAACAGATGATGTCTGACAACTGCGCTCCACCAGCTCACGGGAATGCTAGTCTATCGACTCGGACTATGGCTTGGCTTCGGGCTATGGGGGGTTGCAGAGATGGGCTTTCTTGCCAGGATAATGGCGGCCTCGTTGAATAGCCGCACGCCACCGGTTCTCGGACTCACCAATCGAGCGCGCAACTCCTTGCGGACCGCATCCACTGTCTGCGCCGGGATTCTCCGTGCGGAATTTACGCAGGGGCTGACGGCCATCATGGCCGTCCAGTATTCGTCGAAGCTCTGAAATTCAAGCGGATACGCGGAGCACACGCGTCGAACGGTCTGAAATCCGGTCGCGCGAAGCTGCCTCTCGAGGCTTCCCTTTTCGCAGAACCGGATTGGAGAAAAGCCGCTGGGGCCCTTGGCGAGATGCATCCACCGCAGCATCTTCCCTCGAATCAGAGGAATCTTCAGAAGTGCCCTCACGGGAAGCGGGGACGCATGCTTCATGAAGGCAGTCATCGGTTCAGCATAGAGGGGGAACCGCTCGGGCACACTCCAGACCGAAAAGGCGATCCTGCCGCCCGGCTTGAGGACTCGTCGCATTTCCGATGTCGCCCGGGAAACGTTGGGAAAGAGCATCACGCCGAACGAACAGGTGACAATGTCGAAAGAATCGTCAGGGAATCCGAGTATTTCGGCATCCATCACGAGTGTGCGGATGTTGTAAAGTTTGCGTGTGGCTGCGTTCTTCCGTGCCAACCTGAGCATTTCCGACGAGAGATCGGTAATGACTACCGAGCCTGCGCCTCCAACACGTTCTGCGAGCTTGAGCCCGGCCGCACCGCTACCCCCCGCGACATCGAGCGCGACCTCACCCTGCTGTGGGTAGAGCATATCGACCATATCGGAAGCAAAGCGCGCGTTATAGCGGGCCAGGTATGTGTCGTAGTTTGCGGCGATCGAGTCGTAGGCTTCCTTTTCCCGCAGCTTGATGATTTCCGCCTCTGTCATCGCGCATGGAATTATAGCTGGGGGCGCCTGCCCTTACCACCCGTATGGCTACGCGAGTCAAGTGTCTGTTCGCCAACGCGGTTAGGATCCGCGCCTTCCTGGTTCATGGCGGTGAAAGCGTCTCCCGACCGATAAGGTAAGACGTGTCATTGGCCGGTGGTGTAGGGGTGGAGGCGTGCGTTTTATGCCACGGTGATTGACATTAGGCTTTCAGATTTGTTAGCTTTAGGAGCCTTGTGGAAGAAAGGCTGCCGCAACGGCCCGCACGCGCCATTGCTCCTCAGTAGCTCAATGGTAGAGCATTCGGCTGTTAACCGAAGGGTTGTAGGTTCGAGTCCTACCTGAGGAGCCACAAACACAACAACTTACAGCCACCCAATTCTTCCGATTCCACTGATTTTTGGAAATTGTGCCCATTTTTGTGCCCTAAGCATCTGAAGAATGCGTGCCCTCTCTATGAGGCTGCTCTGTCGTCGGCTGGCGTGGTGACTGCAGCGCTACCTGATTGCGATACAATCGCCTCCAGCGCCTTCCGCTTCGCTTCCGTGCGAATGTGCGCGTAGTGCCTCAACATCCTCTGAGACACGTGGCCGGCAATTGCCCTTACTGTCTCGTCCGATGCGCCGCTTTCACACAGGTTTGTGATAGCGGTGTGCCTCAGGTCGTGATACCGCGCCTTCACACCGGCTTTCTCCCTCACGTTCTGCCACGAGGTCTTGAAGCTTGAGATAGGACGCAGTGGATTCCACTTGCGGTTCTTCCCTCCTGGAAACAAGTACAGCTCAGGCGCCGCAGGTCCGACGTTAGCTTCGTACCATGTCCGGTACTCCTCCAGGATTCCACGCAGTTCAGAGTTGATCGGTATCGTCCGTCCGGTGCCTTCCGGCGTTTTCGACCGTCCCACTCTGAGAATACCCTTGAGGAAGTTGATTTGGTCCCAGGTGAGCGATCTCGCTTCGGAGTCGCGAAGCGTCGCGTTTAAGGCCAACGAAATGGCTGGCAAAATCATCGTGGACCGTGTATCCCCCAGGTTCTTCTTTTGATCGTCCTTCGGCTCAACGACCCGGGCGGCTTCATAAAGAGCTCCAATTTGATCCAGCGTCAACGCCTTACCTTCATACTCTTCGTGAGCTAACTTCAGCGTCTTGTCGCGCTTCATTTTGACGCGGATCAGATCGCCCAGCTCCCGCATTATGTGAAGGAGTACCATCACCTCTTCGTTAATTGTCTTGGGTGATGCCTTCTCGGATATGCGCGCCTTTTGGTAGGCCAGAATTATGTCCACGCCGATTTCGATCAGCATCATGTCACCGACGTGGTTCTTGAGGTGCTTGATGCAGTACTTCATGTAGCTTGCGGAATTCGATTTGTGGCGAAGCCCGTAGGCCGCCAAGAATGCCTCGGCGGCCTCAGCAAAGGTGAGCACCCGCCATGTCCGATCCTCGGTGGCAAGCCCGTTATATCCCTTCTCGAGGTCCCGCCGCCGGTTTTTCTCCGCTTCCTTCGCCAGCGTCTTACTGGTCGTCTTGGCACTCTCACGGATGAGTTTGTTTGCGAAGTAAAACTTGTACCACCATACTTCTCCGCGTTTGAACACGCTCATTTCGATACCTCCATTTCATGGCCTCCGAATTACCGGAGACAAACCCTTGCCTTCCGCGGTACGCCAGCGGTCTTACACCACAACCCCTGGTTCAGCGTGGCAGGCACACTTTGGATGTTGCCGAGCCAGCACTCGCACAACCCGCTTCGAACCTCCAGTCATTGGTTTCTGCCTGGCATTGCCGAGAGTCTACGCCCCTGCTGAACGACCGCCTGGGTGCTTTGCTCGACAAAGGCCTCGATGTCCGACAAGTTGTAGCGGATGAGGCGGCCCAATTTCACAAAACGGGGTCCCCTCCGCTCGCGTCTCCAGCGGCGCAGTGCAGCGATCGTGCAATTCAGCACCTCTGCCGCCTTCTGCTCAGTCAATAGTTGCATACTTTTCTCCTCCGTTTCTGCGCGGCACTCCCGCTCGCGCCAAATCATGCTACGATCGTGATGCCGCCCTTTCTGTTGTTTAGGCACCATCCGAGCGGCCATGGACACATCTCCCCATGCTGTTGAACCCGGACCGCGCCCCTGCTCTTGTGTTAAACCGAGCTGATAACCGTCCCTCTCGACGGGGACTGCAGATGCTGCCAACATTTTCCACCTTCTTCCGAGTTGATCTAGATATCGATATTTAGATATCGCTATACATTTTATCGCCAGATCGCTGGAGGTGTCAATGCACCGTCATGGTGAAGCGCTTGGCCTTACAGGCACCTCTGCAGCCGGAGACTTCGGGGCTGTCATCTCATAGATTTCCAATTTTCCAAACTGCGTAGCAACAATCTCCCCACGGCGTCGACTCCTCGGCGAAATTAATACACTCGTTAGCATCATCTTGGGCCACCCAGCACCCCACGGAAGCCAGCGGTATCATCCCCTATTCAGTAAGAGTCAAAACGGGTCAAAGAACTATTACTTTAATAGACAAAAGTCCGTCCGGAGCCTGTTCAGGACCTTTACTCCCATTCCTGTAGGCACGCCGAGGTCCCACACTCCAATAAACAGACCTTCCCCTTCTACAATGAAGACTTCCAAAAAGCCCGATTTCTTACCCTGGAAAATTAAGGGCGCGTCCAATCCATCCGATTCGTTCATTTTGTAGCCGATTTTCCTATCTGCGGCATTTGTGCCGAGCAGACTCTAATGGATTGCAGCGCCTAGCAATAGCGGTGCCTGCCGCCGATCACCGACGGGAGTATCAGGAAACTGGCATGGCTCTTGATGAAATACTCAGATCTGCGAGTACGGCGGACTTTGTTTTCACACTAAGCGGATGACCTTCTTCCCTGCCAACCAATGTGCCAGAGCCGTATTTACCATGATGTTCATGGAGGCATTTCTCAACTTGGCAACCGCGCTCAGACTTTCGTGTATGGACGGAGGAAGGCCGACTGTCGTAGTTCTTAGGCGAGAGTCGCTCGCCAACTCCACTACGCGAACGGACTGGAGATCCACGGTATTGATGGCTTCGATAATCATTGCGGATAAGTCGCCGCGGTAGCGCATCGCGGTGCGGAGGTGCTCGTTAATGCCAGGCAAAAGCCTGATTACTAGCTTACGAACAGCCGGGGCATTCCTCACCTTCGCCGCCGGCTTAGCGGAACCCTCCCGCCTCAACCGAACTATCTCCAATCCTTCGCCCTGCCTGCGAGTCATTCCTCTTCCCATTTGACCCTGTCTTACACGGTGTCAAAAGAGGTCGGCGTTACCATTCACGCCACATAACGCTTCACCTTGATCTCCGCCGATCTTTCTCGTGCCTCGGCAATCTCGTAGGCAGCCTGCATCCGGAGAAGCGTGTCCATTTTCGGACCAAACGCCTTCTCGATCCGCAAGGCCATCTCCGGCGAGAGCGAGGCGCGGCAATTGAGCAAAGCGGAGAGCGCGGGTCTGGTGACCCCGAGAATCTTGGCGGCTCGGGTAACTGTCAGGTTCAGCGGCTCTATGACTTCCATTCTGATAAACTGCCCCGGATGGGCGGGTCTTGCCATTTGCATCATAGTTTTGTGTCTTTCAATGGTAATCCTCGAAATTCAAAGCAACAATCTCTCCTTCAACCTGCTTGATTCTAAACGTGATTCGCCAGTTCCGAGTAACGCTCAGGCTCCACGTCCCCTTCCGGCTGCCGGACAACTGGTGCACCTTCCAGCTCGGAATGTCTTGCAGTTCCCGGACCTGCTGAATTTCTTGGAGGAAGGTTATAATGTTCCGTACTTTTTCCGCAACCGCCGGCGGCAAACCGGAGGGATCGTCGCGCTGAATAAAACGTCGGAGTCCCCGGTGAACCACGTTTCTTATCAGCATGCACAATGCTACAGCTGAGGCACGTCGCGTGTCAAGTTACGCTTTACACGCCTTTGACTTCCTCTGACGCTTCAATTCCATGGTCGCCCCGACAGTGCCCGGCGCCACGTTGAATCAATATGCCAACACAAATGAGACACTTCCGAGTTTTCAGGGACCGCCGCCCCATTGTCGCATTGGATTTCCTCATGCTTACAACATCATGTTGAGTCTTGTTCTAACTGATGCAAAGAACTCCAACCAAAATGCCCCTGGCGCATCTGTATATCCAAACCCCTCCAAATTCTTTTCCACGGAATCAAGGAATACGCGGAACGGAGCAGTAACAAGCCGCCACGCTCAGAGGATCTGCACTAAGACCCCTGGTTGCGTTGAGCAAATCTGAAATGGTGATCAACAGACGCGCAGTCACGACGACCTTCGCGTTCACCGCAGCACTCTGGAGTGTGAACGTAATCTGGCTGCGGATGGATTCGAGGCCTCCTGCCTGGGATATGGCCCTGCACCAGACATACGCCCTGAATTACTATCCATCCTCAGACTCGGCTGCGCACCCGTTGCCATTATGGAGGCGGTCGGGCAACTATCCCCCTTTCGTTCACATCGCCATTGCCTTTCTATACTGGCTGTTTCACGCCGGTGCGCACATCGCCGCAATTGTAAATCTCCCAGCCACTTTCTTGCTGTTTTGCGCACTCTACATACTTGTGGCGGAACTGGTGAACGAACGTTCTGCTGTATGGACTTGTGCGCTGACCTCGCTGATCCCGTTGATGATCTGGCTTTCACGTGAAACCATTCTGGACTACTGGCTCTGCGCCTGGGTCGCGGTCAGCTTGGTCGCACTCCGCAGAACGCGTGGATTTGCGTCTGCCCGTGCGTCCCTGCTGTTCGGGTGTACTCTCGGAATGGGCCTCCTCACAAAATGGCTGTTCGCCGGATATCTCGCCGCGCCGCTTGCGTACGTCTGCATCCAGGCGCGCATCTGGAAGGAGTCAAGGCGTGTCGTCCATCTTGCGGATGCACTCCTTGTCGGCGAGGCCATCGCCGCGCTCTGGTATGCGCCGAACCTCTCGTCACTGATCAACTTCTTCTTCGACAACGCTCGCATCGGCATTCAGGAAGGCGAACCTCCGGTGTTCAGTCTCCAATCCTTCATCTACTACCTGCGGCTCCTGGAGGGATATCAGCTGTTCGGGCTTCTGTTCGCTTTGCTGGTCGTCGCGATCCTGGCAACTCACGCCGGGGAGCCATTGAAGGATAGAGGATTTCTCCTTTCCACCATCGCCGGCGGCTGGCTGGCAATGACGCTGCTGCGCACGAAAGATCCCCGCTTTACGATGCCGCTGCTCGGATTGCTGATGATCTTTCCAGCCGTGTGGCTGGAATCCCTGAAAGGGAGCAGGGGTTGGCGGTTGTTCAAGGGGAGTCTCGTCGCTATCCTTGCGGTACAGGCATATGCCATCAACTTTGGGATACCCTGGCTGCCCCGGAGTGTGATTTTGGCGCGAGGCTACCAAGGCTCGACGCGTTGGGATTGGAATCTCTATATGCAGGAATTCTACGGGATATTCGGCCCCCCACGCCGCGAAGACTGGAAGCTGGATCAGATCTTCAGGCGCATGCTGCGTGAAGATACGAAGCAGAGTCCGCCGCTAAGGGTGGCGGTATTACCCGACTTGCCTCGCTTCAATTGGGAGACCATGTGTTGGCGGGCTCGCCTGCTTGGGCTGCCGATTCTGGCCGATCACCCGCAGTCAGCCTCGCACGGGATTCACTCCTTCGACAGTTTCCAGTTCATATTGATGACCGAAGGAGATCAGGGGGAGGCTTGGTCCACGCGAACCAACGGGGCACTCAACAAAATCATAGTCGACAATCCCCACATCTTTCGCGTCCTCGAGTTGTATCCATTGCCCAACGGCGATTACGTACGGCTATATTCGGTTTCACGCGAGGCGGCCAAGGTTGCGGCCAATCGGAACAGCAGTTCAGGCCTCACCACGACAGGTGACGAGCTAAGGAGCACGCCAGTTTCGGGGCTTCCACGCGAGCATTTGCACCATCCTCTGCAGTGGAGCCAGATACAGTGTGACGAACTGAGGATTTCCCAGGTCTCTGGCTACAGCCCAGAGACGTCGCGGCGTCAGATAAAAGTACAGGTAGGCCTTGATGCGCAGCCACACCAGCCGCCGATAACCGAGCGTCCCGATCCTGAAATGAGGCGTGTAGTAGTCGGAATTCTCGGGGCCCATTTCCACGGGGACCCCCCTTCTGTTCAGCTGTCCGGCCAGGTCGGTTCCGGGGTATGGGGTCGGAAAAGAGAAGAATGCCACGTCCAGATCCTTCGAGTGGCGCGCATATTGGATCGTGTTGTGAATTTCGGCAGGGGTCTCGTCCGGGAATCCGATCATGAAGAAACCCTGGGTGCGGACATTGTGACGCTTGGCGATAGCGAGGAACCGATCCACTGCGGCGACCCGAAGGTGCTTCCCCGTCGCGTCCTGATTTCGAGGGCTCGCGCATTCTATGCCGACTCCCACGGTATGAACTCCCGCCTCAGCCATCAGCCTCATGAGGCTGTCGTCCATAATCTCGGCCCTGAGACCGTTGGGAAAAGAGAAGCCGGCTTTGAGCCCGGACTCGAGAACAAGATGGAAAATTTCGCGAGCGCGGTCCATGTCGAAATTGAAGATGTCGTCGTGAATGAGGAACTCATCGATTCCGTATCTGGAGTTAAGCAACTGGAGTTCGCGCAGCACATTTTGGGGCGACCGTCCACGAAAGCGCTTGCCGAAGATATTATGACAGTAGCTGCACCTGTAGGGGCATCCGCGGCTCGTCAGGATCTGAATAGGCCGCGATCCCGGTCGCACACACTCAGACAACAGCAGGCGGCTGTAAGGCTCCAGATCCAGCAGATGGTAGGCGGGAATGGGAATCCCGTCGATCGGAGGTGGAGGATCCTCCGGCAGATTCCGGATCAAGCGATCGGCGGATCGAAATACCAGGGCCGGCACCTTGCACAAGTCATCGCCGGACTCCATTGCGTGGACAAGACCGACAAGGCCACTCTCCCCCTCGCCGCAGATGGCAAAATCGGCTCCGGTTTCCCGCATAACGTCCTCAGGGCAACCCGAGACATGAGGGCCACCGAGCACGATTCTGCTCCCGGGAGAATGGGTGCGGATGAGCGGAATCAACCGTCGCGCGCCGGCGAATTGAGCCGTGAGCGCACCGATGCCGACCAGAGGGAAGGTTTCACCCTCGAGGCACTCTCCTAACGCCCCGAGCGGATCGCCAGCCATAGGCAGATCGAGGATTTGGGTTTCGTGCCCGGCCTCCTCCAGGACTGCGGCAAGGCTCGCGAGACCCATGGGGAAGTTGGGGGCAATCAATTTGGAGCGATAGGGTGGCCGAATGAGCAAAACTTTCATATTCCGATCCACCTCGGACAGGAGCCGCGACTCTCGTCCAATCGACCTAACCCTGGACAGCCTCGGCCGGGTTTATTCCACAGCATTCCGTGGAGGACAGTCACTGGGATGAAATCCGTACCATTTGGAATCCCGGGGATCACGATCTGGCGTCGAATTCAAACTGCAGCTGCGTCCCGGACGGCAGTTGTTGCGGTCCTCTTCTCCATCATCATCAATATTCCGTTCCTTGGCCAGCCATTTCACATGGATGATGCCATTTACCTTCTGCTGGCCGGGAACGTTTTTCGAAACCCGCTGTTTCCCCAGCAGATCGGCGTCCATGTCGAGGGGATCTGGGCTCCTGATCTGGCTTCAATGGAACATGCCCCGCTGACCGCTTATCTTCTCGCCGCAGGTGTATGGCTTGGACGGGGAATCCACGAGATCCCACTCCACTCGCTCTTTTTGGTGTTTCACGCGATCCTTGGATTCTCGATGTTCAGCCTTTCCCAGAGGCTGACGCGCCATCCGCTTGCAGCCACGGCGTTGTTGATGTTGATGCCTTCCGTCTTCATCATGTCGCACACCCTCATGACAGACCTTCCCCACCTGTCGATGTGGGTGCTGGCCGTGGCACTCTTCACCAAAGGAGTCGATGAGGGGCACGCGGGCCGCGTGTGGGGCGGCGCTACAGCTGCCGGACTCGCAAGCTACATTTCACCTGCCTCTCTTTGTCTTGTTCCACTCCTGGTCCTCTACGCTTTCCTCAAGAAACGTCCGCGCTGTACAATGCCCGCAGTTGTCCTGCCTAGTCTTTTTCAAGCGCTCTGGTGGCTGGCAAATTGTCTTCACTACGCCCGTTTTACTCCAGTATGGGCTCTTCACTACTACTTTGCCACCGAACAGGTGCTTGGTCTGCAAGCCTTGTCACAGAAAGGGATTTACGCAGTGTTATCTATCGGGGGTCTCACCCTCTCACCTGTGATTCTGATCTCGTCGCCTTACAGAAGATTCCTGGCGTTGGGACTCCCGATCGGCATGGTCCTGACGCTCAGCAGCGAGGCACGGAACTATCCAACGCCCCTCCTTGCTGCCTTTGTCGTGAGTTTTGCCTTCGGATTCACTGCTGTTTCCGGCAGCTTCTGCGCGTTTATCGACAAGTACAGGGATGCTTCGGAACGCACAGACGATCTCTTCCTCGGAATATGGCTGGCCGGGACCCTGCTTTTCGCAGTCCTCTTCTATATGACAGGCTCTGCACGATACCTGCTGCCTTTCGCTCCACCACTGGTTCTGCTCGTTGTGCGTAGTCTGGAGTCGGAACGCGGCGAGTCCGGCTTCCGGATTCTGTCGGGCGCAGCCATTCTGACCAGCGGCTTGCTTTCGGTGTGTCTGGGGATTGCCGATTTCAAGGCTGCCGAAGTCTACCGGGATTTTGCGTCGCATTTGCGAGCCCTGTCGGAAGTCAAAACGCATCGGCTGTGGTTCACGGGAGAATGGGGATTTCGAGCCTATCTCGAGCTTCTGGGGGGGCAAGAGTTGGGGCGGAGGGACGCCAGGCCACATCCACGAGATCTGATCGTAGTGCCGTCTGTGGCAGTCCCTTACTCTACACTCTTCGACGCTAATCCCAGCCGCGAATCCATAGTGATGATCGCTCCGAGCAGGCTGTCCTTCGACGTTCCCGCATTGCCGATGCCCGCGAAATTCTTGTTCGAAGCCGGTATGCCGGGATGGGGGAAGAGCGATGGTCTCGATCTTATGATTCACTGGAACGGCCGGCTTCTCTATTCGCAGAGCCTGCTGCCGGAGCAAGGGAAGACCTGGCGCCGTGTTGAGATCCCGCTTCCCGATTCGCCTCCGCAACCCGGCAGCCTCATCTTTTCGGCCCAGGTCGGAGCATCAGGCAACGCCGACGCCGATTGGGTTGCGATCAGCCACGCCCGCATCCAGGCGGGCGGGGAACAGCTGGTTCAGTTCGGACTTCGAGAACACATGAGCGAAGCCCGGATAAACGCCGTGCCTCAGGTGAACTACCACACCCCCGGAAACAAACCTGTCCTCGAGATGCCCATCTGGCTGAACCAGGCTCCTGCAGTAAGGCTCCTCGAGGAGCGAACTTACACCTCTCGCTGGCCGTTTCGCGTGCTTGACTCACGTTGGCGCGCAGGATTCTGGAGCATGGGCTGGGGAATCCTGCCGTTTTCATTTGCGGTCGAGCGTACTCCCATCGAAGTGATCCGAATCCTCGAGGTTATCCGGCCCGTCGACGATTTCGGCGAGACCGATCCGTCGTGGTACTCGAAGTAGGTGGCCTGCCTGCTATTCAAAAAGCTTCAGACCAAGTCGGCGCTGAATGTTCTCCAGGCTCGGAAATACCCGGCGGATGTGGTGTGTGTTGACAAAGAACGAAATGCCGGCGAGCAACCGCGCAGGCTGATGCCGCGGACAGCGGAGGCATTTGGGATAGTGGGAGAGGTCGCCTTTGACATGTGCCGCGCGCAAGGCCCTCATCGCAGGTGAATTCCAGGCATGGAGCGCCAATTGGCTGCGAACCTCCGCAAACGGCGCGGATCCGTGATAGTAGGGACACGGAATCACGGTTCCAGGCGCCTCCACAAAGAGAGGCCCGCGCCATAAGAAGAAACACGGCCGCCGGGGGACCCGCCGCCTGTGCGATTCGATGGAAATGCCGGTAATTCCCGACAGGTCATCGCGCACTCGGATCGCGTCGACTCCCGGGCGCTTCCAGCGCAATCTAAACGAACTCACTTGATCCCGATTGTTCTTCATCCGGACCATCTGAAGCGTGACGTGCAGGGACGAGCCGGTATTCACCTTCAGGGCGAGAAAATCCTCTATCTGGCTCTCGACGTCCGTGAGGTGAGCAGGAAATCGATTTCTAGAATAGACGGCGTCAGTGCCATCTACGGCCAAGATCAGGTAGTCGAGGCCGGAGGCCAGCAACAAGGACGCTCGTTCGCGATTCAGGAGCGTAGCGTTCGTCGAGAGGGAAACCGCTTTTCTCTTCTGCTTTGCCCAGCGAATCATTTCAAAAATGTGGGGGTGCAAAAGAGGCTCACCAAAGCCATAGGGCCACACGGCTTCCAGGTGCGGGTGCTGGAGAATGAGCTGCTTGTAGAACTCGAGATCCATGTCTTCTGGCGGGTATGGGGTCTTCTCTCGCGGACACATAGGGCACTTCAAGTTGCAGCGACTGGTGGTTTCGACCATCCATTCGGTTGGAGCGACACGACACTCCACACGCCCGGCCGTGAAGTCGAGCAGCTGCGTCATAGCCGATCGGATGCTCATGCCCGCCTCCTTAATGATCCAAATACCGTCGACCTGAGCGTCGCGCGATAACTGCGCTTCATCGACTGGATGTAGTCGTCGTCGACATAACTTCGATAGGTTGCGAGAAGCTTCTTCCGGATGCGAAGTGTGAGGATGCTGGCGAACGCCAAACGGAGGACCAACCCCGCCGACAGCACCATTCTATACATGATGACGGCCGTCGAGCCGAAATGAAGTGACACATAGCGCTGCTGATCCGCGTAGAAATCGGAGTAGTGTACCGCCAGCAGGCGATCGAGTAGCGGCTCACGCTCACTCGAATGGAAGCCCGCCGCAGGATCGTACCAGAAGGGAAAACCCGCCTTCTGAGCCTTGTGACAAAGGTCAACCTGGTCGAACCATCCGAATCGATAACCCTCGTCGAAGCCTCCGAGCGAAAGCAACACGTCTTTCCGCACAAGCAGGGCGTAATCGAGAGCGTGCTCCACGGGACGCGCTGTCTGGTGATCGAAGTCGTGCATTTTGTAGGAGCGCGTCGCGGCATTCGCCGGCCACAATTTGTTGATGAGGAGAAGGTCATAGAACAAGGCGAGCCGCGAGGGAAAACTGCGAACGTTGTAGCCCTTTTCGACTTCCCCGCGCGCATTGCGCCACAAGCCACAGATGCCGCACCATTCCCGATGGGACCTGAGCTGAGACTGCATGAGTTCGAGAGATCCGGGAAGGGGCAACAGCGGTGGAGAAAGGAACAGGACGAGGTCCGCCGAAGCGGCATGGAGAGCACCGTTCTTGGCGGCCGGGAGCGCACGTTGGTCAGATGCGGGAAGAATCCGCGTGTGTGGTGGAAGCGCGGATGCCTGTATGCCCCGTGCTTTCCCGTGGTAAATCTGCAGCAGAAGCCATTCGACAGAATCCGGCTCCTCTAGGTGCGTGGCTGCAGAGCAAATAATCCCGACTGCTTCAGCAAGATCATCGAAGAACGGGATTGCAGCTGTCACCGCGAACATCACGCCCCTTTCGAACTGAACTCGTGCTCATACGGCATCCTGCGCCAGAGAGCAATCTAAGCCGAAGTCTGAAGCAGGTCGGATTCGACACCCCTCGGACCAGTATAGAGAAAAATAACATGGAGACAACGGAAACCAGAACCTATCTGGCTGGGGGCTAGATTCGGGAAAAGACACCTCAGAAAATCGAATCCTCATGAATCTCCACATCTCTAAGTGATTGGAAAACCGAGGTAAGTGGCTGGCCATGCGAGACTGCGAGGTGCATCTTTTGGCCTCATTGTGCCATTCTCCGAATCTCTGGGTAAAGTTTCCCGCCACCGGGGAATACATTCCTCGTCCCAAGAATCGTTGTCCGTTACACTGCACCTATCAGAATTTTCTCAAGCCTACTAAAAAGCAGGCATTTTCTGTCAACAACTAACAATTACGCAATGCTGGCATCACAATTGCTTAATCACTTAGTTGGCGCGAGTATCAGAAGGAGTGCAACGTTACCTACAGCTCCTTTCGCAGCCGCTTGATCACAGCCAGACAACGCTCCTGAGAAGCTCTCTCCTGTTCAAGGGATTCGACCTTCTACTCAAATCTCCTTCTGGTTTCGACGGGGGGTTTCCTCGTGCAAAGTGATCCATCCTAACGGACTGGATACGGACTTTGCGACGCCACAATCTTAATATGTTACCTCAAAGTCGGCGAGGGACTTCTCAGGGAGGTACAGAAAATGGGGTTTCGAAGAGTGTTTCTCATGGCGACGATCACTTTGGGCTGTGGGTCAACCATAGCGCAGCAACCACAAGGAATAGTGCTTTTAGGGCAGAGCGCTCCTGGAGCCCCTGGGGCTGTGTTCAGCTCAGTCGGGCGACCTGCAATCAACAACCTCGGCGACATCGCATTTAGGGCCGATTTGAGCGGGACAGGATTGCATAGCGGGATCTTCCATGTTGCGTCTGGGATGACACCCACGAACGTGGCACTTTTTGGAGACACCATTGCCAACGTTCCGCAACAGCTCACCGATTTTGGCAATCCCGTACTAAACGATACTCGTCAGATCGCCTTTAATGCGCGCATCGGCGATGGATATGACAATCAAGGTGTGTTTCTAAAGACAACCTCTGGCATTACGCCGATCGCACGAACGGGGGAAAGCGCGGCCGGAACCCCCAGTACGTTCGGCAATCGATTTTGTACCTTTGGGTTAGCTCTGAATAACAGCGGAATCGTGGCTTTCGAAGCCACGCTACAGGGCTCCGTTGCCGGTGACGGCGTATTCAAATATTCCAATGGCAAGATAGATCCTGTAGCTGTTACAGGCCAGGCAGCACCAGGCACACAAGGAGGACTGTTCTCACGCTTTACTGGGCTCTCAATGAACCAAAGCGGTCAGATTGCCTTTGTTGCCACCCTTGATTCTGGGGGTGCAACTCAAGGCGTATTTCTAGCGTCCTCAGCTGGCATCACGGCCATTGCACTTCACGGCCAAACGATACCTAACGATGCAGATGCCATAGATACCATACTGCAGCCTTCCATTGATGACCTCGGTAATGTGGCTTTTGTGGACTCCATCCCGATAAGGGGAAGAGTAGGAGCAAATACGCTTCCAAGGCGCATTTTAATTGCATCGGCTGGCATATTATCCTCGTTTGCTAGCGTCGGCACTCAAATTGGTTCAGAAACTGCCATCCTCAAGGGCAACTTTCAAGATCCACGCCTCGTCAGTAGCGCCGGAAACAGCGGTGCTCTGTTCGTCGCCTGGAGAAGCCAACGGGGCAAGAATGCGCTACTACTCTATTCTCGCGGTGGGATAAGTCAAATTCTGCAAGAGGGTGATCCGTCTCCTGTAGGAGGTGTCTACTCCTTTATCGGCAATCAAGTCTTTTCACCTTCGGGATACTATGCATTCGTATCGAACCTCGAAGGTTCTGCGGCAAAATCTGGAATATTTATAGACAAGATTAGCTGGTAGGCAATAGTATGGAGGAATCATGAAAGCACAGATTGCTTTAGCGTTTTCGATGTTCTGCACTTTCCTGTGCCTTGACCAAAATGTGGCCCTCGGTCAAACCCAACCACAAAGCTCCTACAGTTTTACGGGGCTGACAGCTGGCATCAGGTCAAGCTATTTCGGATTTTTCGCCGACGACTTCGTGTCATCGTTTGCCAATCAAAATGGCAACGAGATTAAGCTTACTGTGCAGCTGAATGATCCGGGATATCAGTTTGTACCTTGTTCAGTCGTGGGAACATACACGTATAACACCCTCACTGTCCCGTCATTGTCAGCTGCGGCGATCAACGTCCAAGGAGAATCTGTGCTCTCGTCTGGTCCTGAATTTTCTGGCAGTATGACGGTTCACACCTTAGGAGGCCAGACTTTTTACATCATGCCCCCAACGAGCATCACTGCTACATCTAGTAGCGGGCGAGGCACGGAATGCGCGGCGTGGTACAACGCATGGGAGAGCGGGTCTTGGACAGTGCCTTTCTTCTGGGACGGAACAGCTAACAAATTAATAGCTCCGTATGCCAATTATTGGCACAACGATCATTTCTGGGATGTAGGATGGAACTCAAATATCACGATTAGAAACAACGGATCGCAGTCGGTGAATTATACGATCAACTATGTAAGAGATTTCTCTCAAGCCGTGTTGAGCTATAATCCCGGCAACAGCTGTACTACAACAACGCTTCCCACAAGCGCATCGAATACTGTTGGCCCGGGAGGCACTTGGTCAACAACACTACGGAATATACTAAATCCGAATGCAAGCCACACCGTGGACGAGGACGGGTTCATCTATGTCGTTGATTCTCCAATAATCCCTGGTACGTCGCCGAGTATGACGATAACGCCTAATGCGAACGGGAGTAGTGGATGTGGGGGTTCATGCGCCTTGATCTTCTCGTGTAGATGAGATTCTCGGCGAAGTGAGGCCCTAATTCCGTAACACTCGCGTGGGGAGTATGAGAAATGGCGCCCAAGTTGCACGCTCGCATCGGAATATTGTTGCTGTTGGTCACACTTGGTGTCGTGGTTGAAATGTCGAAAGGCGGGGAATCAGTGCTAGCGTTGACCGGTGGAATTGTTCCGGGCTTGCGCGGAGCGCGATTTAAGTCCGTCAGCCAAACTTCTATTAACAGCTCAGGTGAGATTGCTTTTCACGCAGATTTGACCGGTGAGGCTGGTGCGCAAGGAATCTTCGTCATCTCCGGAGGCAGGATTACACCAGTTGTCCTGTTTGGCGAGGGGGTGCCGGACATGCCGGGAAGGACATTCGGCAGCCTCGGCGACCCATCCATAAATCAATCAGGGGATATCCTGTTCAGTGCAGTCACGCTTGGCGGATCCACGCGTCTAGACGGATTATTCATCAAGTCCGGAACGGCAATTCGTCGGGTGGTTGATACCGAAACTCACGCACCCGGAACGGTGGGACAGAAATTTCTTGTTTTCAGGGAGCCCCACATGAATGACAGCAACGATGTTGCTTTTCAGGCTGATTTGGATAGCGTCGGGCCGATTCCGGACGGAATATTCGTCATATCCGGTGGCGTTTTAACGCCCGTCGTGCTGGGCGGCCAAAATGTGGCGAATACTGGACAGACGTTCAGCGCCATTAATCCGTGGCTTTCATTGAACAATGCCGGTGACGTGGTGTTTGCAAGCGCAAACAGTCGTCCAAACGGGATCTTCCGCTTTTCCGGCGGAATGATCAGCATTGTTGCGCTGGCAGGTCAAAGTATCCCTAACTCAAAGGTGGTCCTTGATACGATGTACCAACCGTGGATGAATGACAGCGGCGATATCGTCTTCGTGAATGGGAGCATTGTTGGTCAGTATTTACCAAACGCAGTCGTGAGATCCCACAATGGCCAGCTGGAAAAAATCGCTGCGACGGGCGATGCCGTGCCAGGGTACACCAATAAGACGTTTCAAAGCGAATTCGTGTCGCCGCGAATCAACAACAAGGGTTCGGTGGTTTTTACTTCGTGGTTGCAGAGATCTCCCGTGATTGGAGCAATCGTGGAGCTTGACGGCACCACACTGGGCATCGTTGCCAACGAGGGACAGGTGGTCGATGGGATCGGGGTGATGGACTTCATCGGGGCGCCTTCCATCGACCCGCAAGGGAGTATCAGAACATTTGTAGCAAACATGGACAACGGCGTTATCGACGGGATCTTCTCTGTCACCTTCGAACCTTTCAAACTCTATTTTCCGCAGATGGCTGACGGCGAAGGCTGGAAGACCAAAGTGATGCTGGCAAATCGGGCTACAGTGGCCGCAACCGGTACAATCAGTTTTTATGGCGATGATGGTCAGCCCCTCAGCCTCAGCGTCTCGGGACAAATCCAAAATCAGATCAGTTTCACAATTCCTCCCCTCGGTGCAACAAACTTCCAGACCGATGGATCAGGGTCATTGAAGCATGGCTGGGCACTGGTCCAAACCGATCAAAGTTTGGCCGGCATCGCTATCTATTCCTCATTCAATAGTTCCGGAACCTTTCTTGACGAGGTCGGTGTTCCAGCCTCTTTGAATCTACCTGCCGTTTCCTTATTCGCAGAAACAGGACCCAGCACCTTCACGGGAATTGCATTGGCCAACCCGAATAGTGTCGCCTCCGACGTAAGCATCACGTTACGGGACGCGAACGACGTCCAGATAGCGGCCACGACTATTTCGCTTCCACCGAACGGGCATCTTGCGAAATACCTACAGCAGCTGTTTTCGACGGATATTCCCAGTGTGTTTGAGGGTAAACTGGAAGTCTCGCCTACCCTTCCCTTGGCTGGCATCGGATTGCGGCAACGCGAATCGGTCTTTACCTCTATGCCGGTGATTCCCTAGATGTCGTAATCCCAACTCCGCGTTGCCCTCGTCATATCTCGTGCACAACTGCCTGCCTGCCCACCAAATGTGTGTGCGGGAGGTCTTGGCAGCGAGATTTTGAACCCTGCCAAGACGCGAGGAATCCTGAGAGCCGCTGAGGTGCAACCACTATCCCCTTTAAAACGGGCCGATTTTTGCAGCGTAATGGCAGTTCAGGAGTTCAGGAAGCCGGAGATAGCCGCGCGTCCTGCAGACACGTGCATTACTAAGCCAGGCGTTTACCGTGAAGAGGACCCTCAACCTTTGAACCTTTGCATCTTACTTGCGCTGGCGCCAGACATTGAAAACAACCCCAACACCGATGGCATTTATGTGGTGTACAACTCGAACCGGTCCGCGAGCGCCTCCGGATCGGACATATATCTCAATCCGGTCGCCGGCGGTGCGGAATTGTAGCTCTCAATCCCGGACGTTCAGACGAACCCGTTGATCGCCGCCGGCACTATCGCATTCCAGAGCTTTGACGACAGTGTGAGTTCCAACGATCTTTACGTCTATCGGAGCAGCACCAACGAGCTCTTTCAGGTCACCTGCAAGCCGAACACGAATCAGGTGCTCAACGATATCACCGTGCTTCCCTCTGCACAGATCCGCGTGGTGCGCACGCAAGCGACTACTCAGGCGATCGATTCTCGAGTCTCAATCGCTCTCGACGGCGCCGGGGGTTCTTACGTCGCTAGCCCAATCCAGAATCGAGTTTACGGAGTAGCCTCAGATGGCAGGTTGAGCATTGCCGCTGGAGATGGAGCTAGCGGGACTTTACTGCGGTATCGCTGCAATTTTTTGGCGGTCTTCCGCAAATCCTGTGATACGAAGCCGATAGGTATCGACGCGCCCTGAATTCCACGTATTACCCTATTGAAGAGAACCTCACTCTAGCCTCTCATCT
>DASQID010000554.1:0-6257 GCA_035631775.1 Acidobacteriota bacterium | reverse complement strand
TCGTTGCCGCTCCTCGACGATACACACTGATATCGCCTGCGTCGCGGCGCCTCGCATCTGCCCGCCCCAGGAGCGCCGCAGGCGCGACGTTGCTCGCGCCAAAATGTGAATTTATTCTTGCGCCAGCCCTAAGGAGCCGCGGCGCTCTGAGCTTGGGCGGATCGCTGCAGCAGTGTCTCCAGCTGTGCGCGGGCTTTCTCGGTGTTGGCTGATGGTTGCGCGTACTTGAGGTAATCCTGCAGCTGTGCAATCGCGCCCTGAACATCCAGCTTCTTTTCGAGGATGTTTGCCAGGATCAAGGAACTCTGTGGTATGAGGTGCCGCGAATCCAAGCGCTGTGCCTTGCGCGCGCTTCTCTCCGCCGCATCCAGCCTGTTCAGGTTGTAATTGGCCAGCGAGTTGAAGAAGTGCCCTTCGGGAAAGTCCAACGGGTCCAATGTCAGCCCGCGGTCGGTCAGGTCGGCGGCCTCCTGCCACTGCTGCTCCAATACTGCAAGGTGCGCAAGACTAATGTAAGGACGCACGTATCTGTCGTCAGCGGCGAGGGCTTTGGAATAAGCCTCGCGTGCATCAGGGACGCGCTGAGTATGCTCGTAGACCTCACCCAGGCCTTGCCAGGCTGCCGCAAATTTCGGATACGCATCGACCGCGGTCTGGAGGTTCAGCTCTGCATCCTTGTAGTTGTGTTTTTGAAATGCCTTCTGAGCACGATCCATCGCCTTCCTGGCAGTCTTGGGCGCTCCCATGTTTGTGGCGCTCACCATGGTTCCCTGAACCCTCGACATCGGGTACACGACGATGGTCCCCACGTCTAAGTTTCCCGCGAGACTACTCGCGGTCAGGATTATGGTGCTGGACTGGTACCCCGGGAGTTCGGCGCGCAGTTCGCAGCCCATCAGGTTTGCCGGCGATCTTGGATCCGTGGATGCGGCGAGTCCAGACATGCGGGAACCTCGGCCTCCGAAGAGATCCTGCCCGCTGAACGAGTCGTCACTTGCGTCCGGCAATACACTGGTCTCCGAGGTCATGCCACCGACCTGAAAACTGAAGTGGCCGGTTGAATCCACATTGGCTTCCCTAAAAACGCGTCGGCTGCAGGTGCGCTTGATGACAGCTCCCATGGGTGGGGGTGAACCATCTTCCTGTACGACGGCTCCCGCAATGAACAATACTTGGGGTACTTGCTGCGTTCGCCTGGAGAGATCCGGCTGCGATCCGATCGCAGGCTGATTCGGCGTGCTTTTGCGAGATCCGCTGCCGGTATCGCCGCTCCCTTTGCTTCCTTGACCGGCTTGAGCCGACAGGGTCCATGGAAGCAACAGAAGCACAAACATAACCTGCACGATACTGCGAACAAGTCCTCGCGTCATGAGAATGCCTCCCCCGCGATGCACGAGTCAGCTGCTGTTGGGTATGGTCTCGGGACAGCCCTGGCTGGTTTGCGGCTGCTGTAATCAGCTATGAAAGTGACTTGCGATTTCCCGATTCAATTGAAGCTACTTTAATCCCATCCGCAGCTGAGTGCAAGCGTAATTCGCAACATGCAACTTTTTGTGCGCAGTTCCCTCGCCGCCCCATTTTCTTCACGGTTTGCATCGATCGAGGCCTTTTGTGCCATACTCCTTCCAATGGTATCGGATCTGTGCGCAGTAATTTTGGCGGGAGGACAGAGCCGGAGGATGGGCTGCAACAAGGCCCTCCTGCCGCTTGACGGACGGACCCTGATACAGACCGTAGCGGATCGGGTCCGGCCCCTGACGGACCAACTGCTCCTCTCCAGCGATGATCAGACCAGCTATCGCTTCCTGGACCTGCCCACTGTTCCAGACCTCTTTAGAGGTCAAGGCCCCCTTGCCGGGCTTCACGCCGCAATGCTTCAATCCTCGCGAGAACTTTTTATCCTGTTGGCGTGCGACATGCCAGCCCTGCATGAGGATCTGCTTCACAGGCTGGTGTCGTCGGCCGGCGGTTTCGACGCCGTAATCCCGCGCACTTCCGACGGGAGGATTCATCCACTATGCGCGGTTTACCGCAGAACCTGCTTTCCCTCTATCGAGAGCAACCTGCGGATGGGAATAAACAGGGTAACGGACATATTTATCTTGTCCGATCTGCAGGTCCGCTGGTTGGACGCCGCGGTCAGCGGATTCATGGACCAGGACTTCGTGAATCTGAACACCCCGGAGGATTTGAGCGCGTATACGTCCGGCGGATGACCAGTTCCCCACTGGTGGTTCGCGCTCGAACATAGGCGCCTCCGCGTTCTGCTGCTATATGTTGTATTCAGTTCGTTCAGACCCCCGATATGTTGCGATTTTCGTACCTCTCTTCTCGACGCTGTGTTATATTGGCGCTGGTTTTTCTATATCTGGGTGGCGGATTCGGGAGTGAAGGTCTGCAATGATAAAGCCGGTGCCTGCAAAAGCAAGAATCGGCAGGTTTTTCCGGTTGATTTTGCCTGCCGCGATCATACTTGTCTGTGGCTTCCTGGTATTCCTCGGGTTTCTGGTCAATCGGGTTATCCATCCGGGAGCCGTGCCTGAGCCGGTGAATCCCTCGAGCTACCTGATGACCTCATTGGACGTTCACTGGACCGCCAATGACGGATTCCAAATGACCGGTTGGTGGATTCCCGGCTTGCCTTCCCGACCTGGGATACTGCTGGTTCCAGGGTTGGGTATGGGCAAATCAGACGCTCTCAGCCTCGCCTTACTCCTGCATCAGGATGGATTCAATGTGCTGGTATACGACGTTCGGGGCAGCGGCACGTCTCCGCAGATTGCGAGTTCCCTGGGCCTGCAGGACACCGACGACATGCTTGCAGCGCTTCGCTACGTAAAGTCGCGTCGCGATCTTGATGTGAAGAGACTTGGGATCTGGGGCGTCGATGTTGGGGCTCGAGCCGCCCTTCAGGCATCGGCCGCTTTCCCGGAGGTGCGAGCCATTGCAGCGGATGGCGCTTACGAGAGGGTTCTGGATATGGTCGATGTAAGGGTCCGGGAGACGTTTGGACTCCAGAACCGCCTGCTGGAACTCGGCTGCCGACAGGCGTTCAGGATTATGCACATCGGCGCGATCTCGTTGCTGAACAAGAGACTTGACCTGGACGCGCTTTCGGACCGAAGCATTTTGTGCATTGTGGGAGAAAACCGTAAGGATCTGGGGCGGCTGACGAACGCAATCTATCTCAGGTTACGGCCCCAGAAGGAGATTACTACGCTTCGAACCTCCCGCATACGCACGATGAGCGGGGAGGAACTCCGCGACTACGATCGGCAAGTAGCGACTTTTTTTCACTTGAACCTGCCGGACGCGGACCGGCACATGTAGGAACCAGGGGGCCGGCATTTATGATTGACGACTTACGATTGACGATTGACGATTGAAAGACCTGCCGGACGTTCAATCGTCAATCGTAAGTCGTCAATCGTCAATTTTTGCGCCCCCGCTTGAGGACGGAATAATGCATCAAATTCAGAAGCTCGAGATGCTTGGATTCAAATCCTTCTGCGACCGCACGCAGATTGTTTTCAACGAGGGCATCACGGCGATCGTGGGTCCCAACGGCTGCGGTAAAAGCAACATTGCCGACGCCATCAGCTGGGTTGTCGGCGAACAAAGCGCCAAGAGTCTGCGCACAGACCGTATGGAAGGGGTCATCTTCAACGGCACACAGGCTCGCAAGGCCACCAGCATGTCAGAGGTAGTGCTCACCCTGTCCCTTATGGAGCACTTCAATGTTCCCGAAGGACTTGATTTGAATCCGGAAGGCTTTACGGTCGGGCGCCGACTGTATCGCTCCGGAGAGAGCGAATATTACCTTGACGGCAAACGGTGCCGCCTGAAGGACATTCAAGCGCTATTCGAAGGGACGGGCCTCGGGCCCAACTCCTATGCTCTGATTGAGCAAGGTCGAATCGGGCAGATTCTGAGTTCGAAACCGGCCGACCGGCGTTCACTGATAGAGGAGGCCGCGCGCATAACCCTGTTCAAGGGCCGGCGCTATTCCGCAGAAGTGAAACTCGAAATGGCGCAGCAAAATCTGCTGCGCGTCAACGACATTATCCGCGAGGTGGTGCGGCAGCTCAACTCGCTGCGTCGGCAAGCGGCAAAAGCCCGCCGCTATAACCGCCTGCGCGAGGAGTTGCGTGGGATACAGAAGCTCAAATTCGGGATGGAAGAGCGGCAGTTGCGAACGAAGCTCAGCGAGTGCTCTGCGCGATTCTCGCTTGCATACGAGCGTGAACAGGAGATCCTCTCCGGGCTGACGCGGGCCGGCGAAGATCGTGCTTCAGGTCAGGAGGCGTGCCGTACGCAGGAGGCGCTTGTAGACGAGGCGCGTGAGAACCTCTCCAGGTTGAAGTTCGAAGCCGGAAACGAGCAGAGTCTATTGCAGAACCAGGAAGTGCAGCGGCTTAACCTTCGGGAGCGATCCAAGGAGCTCGACCGCGAGCAGCTGTCCATTGATGCCAGAAGGCAGGTTGTCGAGCGGGAGCAGGAACGCCTCACCGCGTCACTACAGCAGTTGTCTGAGGAATTAAGCCGCGAACAGGCAGGGTTGGATGCCGAGCAGGCGCACAGTGAGGTTCTCCAGGAGGCCATCCGGAGCACTGAAGGAGACATAGACGTCCTGCGTTCCTTCCTAATCAACGGGGCCGGCCGCCTCTCGGATCTCAGAAATCTGCAGGCTCGCTGTCAGGAGAACATCCGTCGCATCGACCTGCAATCGAACCGTCTGGAGAGCGAGCGGGAGAGCAAGGAGCGAGAACGGGATGCCCAACTCGGCGCGCTGGGTGAGGCGCGACGCAAAGATGAAGCGATAGAGGGGAGGCAAAAGGAAGTTTCCGGACTCTACGAGCAATATGATGAGAAATCCGCCGGCTTGCTCGAGCGCATCGAGCAGGTTTCGTCCGACCTGACGGCGCAGCAGGAAGAATTCAGCCTGATGCAGCACCGGTTTTCGTCCCTGGAGGAAGTGGAGCGACGACGCAGCAACTATTCCGAGGGGGTGCAGAAGTTTCTTTCCAGCCGGGTTCCGGGCGAGGAATCCCCCGCCGCCCAGACTCTGGCCGATCAGGTAGAAACCGATCCTGCGTATGAGGCTGCCATCGAGGATTACTTGAACGATCCACTGCAGTACATTCTCGTCGACGGCCTCGATGATGCCGTTCACAGCGTGGAGAGACTGAAACGGATCGGCGCGGGCAAGTGCACCTTTATGACCATGCGCAGTGTCCGCACGAACGGCCATGACCGCCCCCGTGCTGAGCTGACCGGGGAAGGGGTGGTCGGCTATGTGGACGACCTTCTCCGCATGCGAGAAGAGATCCGGCATGCGTTCGAGCGGGTCCTGCCGGAATATGCTTCGACCGTCATGGTGACGGATCTCGATACGGCGTTTCGCGTGGCCGAGACCAGTCCTGGCAGTAATTTCCTGACACTCAACGGCGAGGCCTACTCTCCGCGGGGCACTCTCTCAGCGGTGGGCGAGCGGAAGTCCATGGCGGGGTTTCTCGCCCTGAAACGCGAGAAGCGCCAGCTCGAAGTGAAGCTGTCCGCCCTGCGATTGAAAATCCAGGCAACTCGCGATGAGCATGCGCGACTCAAGGAGGAACAGGCCGCAGTCATCGAGTCGCTGAAAACTCTCACCTCCGAATCCCGCAAGCTCGAAGTCGAGGCGGTGGTTGCCCGGCACGAGATAGCGCGGCTGGAAGAAGAGATCCGCAAGATCGACCAGACGGAAAATGTCGCCGTGCTGGAGTTGTCACAGTTGCTCGACGAGAAGCGGAGCTACGAAACGCAGCTGGCCGAGACAGCGGCGGGCGTTGCCGAGATCGAAGAGCGAAGCCGGTCCGGCGGGGAAGAACTCCAGGGGATGAGCACGCGCCTAGAGTCGCTCAAAGCCGAAAACGCAGCCTTGGCCAAGAACCTTTCCGCTCTCCTCTCCGCTCATGCCGTCAGGCGGGAGCGTGCCTCCGGGATGGAGACTGAATTGCGCCGCCTCGCAGGCGAAGCGGACGAGACACGCCGGCGGATGGAAGTGAACAAGACCGAGCGCTCGGCGGTGCTGTCGCGCGCCGCCGAGCTCGAGCATGCCCAGCAACAAACAAGAGTGCGCATCGATCAGTGCACTCGGAGGATCGGGGAGACGGAGGCGGATCTGACCCGTAAACAGAACGAGTTGGCCTCCCTGCGCGAAATCCTCGCAGGACTTGAAGAGCGCCTCAGGAAGCTGCACGCCGAGCGGGAAGAAGCCA
>DASQID010000553.1:0-6229 GCA_035631775.1 Acidobacteriota bacterium | reverse complement strand
AGGAATCGAAGCCGCCCTCGAAGTATGATCTCCATGGCCATCGGCAATCCCTCAGTCATCCGGCGGTGGCCTATTTTATCCAGTGCCGAAGTGGTGGAACTGGCAGACACGCCATCTTGAGGGGGTGGTGGGGCAACCCGTGGGGGTTCGAGTCCCCCCTTCGGCACCAGCCTTCACAACCATTTCTGTGCCTGCCCTGTAGAGAGTCTCCTTAAATACCAATCCAAGTGCATTCCGAATGGGATTCATTCGTCCAAGCGTCAATCCGGGTTTTCCCGCACCCAACCGTGATACTATCCTCCGCCTGGAACATTTTGGCCCGATTGCACGTATGGTCACTTCGAAGGGGGTGTTCGATTTTGCTACAAAGAAATCCCAAGAACGGGCATTCACAGATTTCACAGAGCAAACTTCACACCCGCAATCTTTTGTGTTTATGTAACTTCCGCTGTAGCACGCCGATGGCACGGCACTTGCCATGCCATGGTGGAGGTTCAAATGGACATTCCGCGTAAATCGCAAGCTCGCAAACGCCTCATAAAACGCATTATTTATGGAATTATCGTCCTTGGCGGAATCGCCGGCCTCAGCTGGTATCTTCGCCGGCTGCAACCTGCCGCTCCGAGCGTTGACCGCGCCACCGTGTGGATCGACACCGTCAAACGCGGGGAAATGATCCGCCAGGTGAGGGGGCTGGGCACATTGGTGCCTCTCGATATCCGTTGGATTCCTGCACTGACAGACGGCCGGGTCGAGCAGAAGTTGATTCTCCCCGGTGCGCACGTCAAACCTGATACCGTCTTGCTCATTCTCAGCAATCAACAGCTGGAGCAGGAGACCGTAAATGCAGAATGGGATTGGAAAGCAGCCGAGAGCGTGTATACCGATATCAAGGTCAAGTTGGATAACCAGCAACTAACCCAGGAAGCCGATGTGGCTAGGATCCAATCGGATTATTCTCAGGCGACGCTTCGCGCGGCCGCAGATGAAAACCTGGCCAAACTGGGGTTGGTTCCCGAGCTGACTCTAAAACTGGACAAGGTGACTGCCCAGGAGTTGGGGAACCGGCTCACGATCGAGAAGCGGAGACTCGAGGCTAACAAAGAATCGATCAAGGCACAGCTTGATGTCCAGAGGGTCAAGGTCGAGCAGCTGAAGGCTGTTTATGAACTCAAAAAAAGTCAGTTCGATCAGCTGAAGGTTCGCGCCGGTATTACAGGGGTGCTCCAGCTCCTGCCGGTGGATGAGGGACAGCGCGTGACACCCGGCTTCAATTTGGCACGGGTTGCCGACCCAACCAAACTAAAAGCCGAGCTCAAAATTGCGGAGACCCAAGCCAAGGACGTACAGGTCGGCCAGTCCGCCAGCGTAGACACACGAAACGGAATCATCCCTGCACGTGTGATTCGCATCGACCCCTCGGTCATTAACGGAACGCGGACCGTGGATGTGGCACTTATGGGTGAACTTCCCAAGGGAGCGGTTCCGGACCTGAGCGTCGACGGGGTGATCGAGCTCGAGCGTCTGGATGACGTAGTCTATGTTGGGCGACCGGTGCAAGGTCAGGCTGACAGCATGATAACCCTGTTTAAACTCGAACCGGACGGCAAGGAGGCCATCCGAGTACAGGTCAAACTGGGCAAGAGTTCAGTCAGCACCATAGAAATCCGTGAAGGTCTCAAACCGGGGGACCAGGTTATTCTCTCGGACATGTCCGCACAGGACAATTTCAACCGAATACGCCTGAACTGAAGGGGCTGTCCTGCCGCGACGAGCTGCTCTGAGCGACGGGCGCAGCTGGAAACCTGTAGCATTTTTCTTATGTAATCATAACGCAGCACTTGTGATTTGCCGCCTGCTGCGTGAAAATGCGGAATCACCAAGGCCGCCGGCCAGGCATGACGGCCGTGACCGGGCGGCGGCGAACCTGAAGGCAGACTGCTTTCAAAGGAGAAACCATGACGGGATCCGATCAGACAATAATTCATCTGGACGGTGTCACCAAGGTCTTTTACACCGATGAAGTCGAAACGCACGCTCTGTCAGGCATCCATCTGGATATAACCAAAGGGGAATACGTTTCGATTAACGGGCCGTCCGGCTGCGGCAAATCTACTCTGCTTTCCATCCTAGGCCTCCTGGATTCGCCGACCGATGGGGCGTACCTGCTCGACGCGAAACCAGTAGAGAAACTCAGCCTCTCGGAACGCGCGCGCATCCGTAACCGGGAAATCGGATTCGTATTCCAGAGCTTCAATCTGATTGGCGATCTGACCGTGTTCGAGAACGTGGAACTACCCCTCACGTACCGTGGCATGAAGTCCACTGAGAGGAAGGAGCGGGTGAACGAGGCGCTGGAAAAAGTGGGCATGGCTCACCGGGCGAAACATCTGCCCAGCCAGCTTTCCGGTGGTCAGCAGCAGCGCGTCGCGGTGGCCCGCGCCTTGGCTGGACATCCCCTCATTCTCCTAGCTGACGAGCCGACCGGTAACCTCGATTCCAGAAACGGTGAAGCGGTTATGGAACTTCTGAGGGAACTCAACAAAGAAGGTGCGACAATCTGCATGGTCACTCATGATCCGCGCTATGCCCGCCATGCAGATCGAACCATCCACCTTTTCGATGGCCGGGTGGTGGAAGAGAAGATTGCCGAAGAGGAATTCCACTGAGGGTGTATGCATCCTGGCGGTGAGTTCCAGAATCTCACCGCCAAGATGCAGAGGACGTCAAGGGGCTCGAATAGTCACCCACTCTGCTCAGAAGCAACCATACCTCATATCATTTCTGAGTCCGTTTAAAGCAAACCGCTGATCGTTGCCATGTGCGGGGGGTCGCCAGACCCTCCGTGTCGCGGTCGCGGCCTGGGGCCGCAACGCGCGCCGGTCTGATGACCGGCGCCGCAGGAGTTACAGCTTGCCTGCCATCAGGTTCGCAAGGTCGGCTGTGCGGACGGCATATCCCCACTCATTGTCGTACCAGGTGACGACTTTTATGAAGTCGCCCTTCTCCTTCCCAAGCACGGACGTGAAGGGGAGGTCTACGGAAGAGCTGTGCGGATCGCCCTTGAAGTCAATGCTGACCAGTGGTTCGTCCACAGCAGCCAGGATACCTCTCAGCGGGCCCGCCGCCGCGGTGCGGAAAGCCTGCCTCAGTTCGTCCGTTGTGGTGGGAACTTCGATCTGCGCGGTGAAGTCGACCACGGATACCGTGGAGGTGGGTATCCGGAGCGCGTATCCGTCGAACTTGCCCTTCAGATCGGGAATGACCAACGCGATGGCGCGAGCCGCACCCGTCGTGGTCGGGATAATGCTCATGGCGGCGGCGCGTGCCCTGCGCAGATCACTGTGCGGCAGATCGAGGATCTTCTGATCGTTTGTATAAGCGTGAATGGTTGTCATGAAGCCGCGGACAATCTTGAACTTGTCATGGACGACCTTTGCCGCAGGCGCGAGGCAGTTCGTGGTGCAGGATGCGTTCGAGACAACATTGTGATTCTTGGGGTCGTACTTGTTGTCGTTCACCCCAAGAACGATGGTCAGATCCTCACCCTCAGCAGGAGCTGAAATGATGACCTTTTTGGCCCCGCCCTTGGTGATGTGGTTCTCAGCGCCCTGAACGGTCTTCCCCTTCTTGTTGACGCCGTCCTTTTTGATCGTGAACAGACCCGTGCTTTCGATGACGATATCGACACCAAGGCTTCCCCAAGGGAGCTTCGAAGGATCCGTCTCCTTGAAGACCTTGAGCGGCTTGCCGTTGACGATCAGGGCACCATCGCCTACTTCCACCGTGCCGCCGAACTTGCCATAGTTTGAATCGTATCTGAGCAGGTGAGCCATGGTCTTCAGGTCGCCGATGTCGTTGAAGGCCACCACCTCCAGCGTTTTCGGATAATAATCGCTGATTGCCTTTAGCACCTGTCGCCCGATCCGGCCGAAACCATTGATTCCTACTTTTGTAGCCATTAATGGATCTCCTTTTGGTAGTTAAGGTCCGAGTCAAATTTAAAATGAGAAGAGCATTTCATCGGCATTACCGTTTGTCCAGCACCTCGATGGGAGGCATCGCCTTGCCCTCGAGATATTCGAGACTTGCGCCTCCGCCCGTGGAGACATGGGTCATCCGGCCCTCGAGCCCCATCTCTTCCACCGCTGTCGCGGAGTCACCGCCTCCAATTACGCTCACCGCACCCCTATCCGTCGACTCCGCAAGCGACTCGGCGATCGCTTTTGTTCCTGCGGCGTAGTCCTTTGCTTCAAACACTCCCATCGGACCGTTCCAGACAACTGTGCCGGCCCGCGCGACAACCTCGCTGAACGCCTGGATGGTTTTTGGTCCTATATCCATGCCCATGAGGTTGTCGGCGATTTCCACGCCGGAAGTCAGCACCGGCTTGCCACCGGTCATGGTTTTGAAATCGAACTGTTCTACCGCGACATGATCGACAGGCAGAAGGATCTTGTCCCCTGCTGAAACCAGGAGTTTCTTCATTTCCTCGAGTTGATCCTCCTCCACGCGGCTCTTGCCGACCGAAACCCCCTTTGCCTTCAGCAGCGTGTACGCCATCGCTCCTCCGATCAAGATACGGTCGACTCTTGCCAGCAGGTTCGAGATCAATTTGATCTTGTCGGATACTTTTGCTCCCCCCAGAATTGCCACGAAGGGACGCTTGGGCTTCGCCACAGCCTCGCTCAAATATCTAATTTCCTTTTCCACCAAATATCCCGCTACGGCGGGGCCCCCCTTCGACTGAATTGATTTGGCTGCACCATACATACTCACATGCTTGCGATGACAGGTGCCAAATGCGTCGTTGACATAGATCTCGCCCAATCGCGCCAGCTTTTCGGTGAAATCCTTGATTTTTGCCTCCTGTTCGGGCGTGGGCTTTTTGTCTGGATTTTTCTTGGCCTTGTCGATCAGGTCCTCTCCGGCATTGAAACGAACGTTCTCGAGCAGCAGCACTTCACCCGGACGGAGAGCCTTGGCTGCTGCAAGGTCGGCGTCACCGCCTACCTCCTGGCTGCCCAGCTTCACCGGCCTGCCCAGGAGTTGGCTGAGGCGCTCGGCCGCGGGCTTGTTGGAAAAGTCCGCCTCGTATCCCTTGCCGGACGGGCGCCCACAATGGCTCATGAGTACCAGCTTCCCGCCCGCATCGATCAGCTTTTTGACGCTCGGCAGAGCACCGACAATCCTCTTGTCATTGGTCACCTTCCCGTCCTTAATAGGAACATTGAAGTCCACCCGCATGAGGATGGTCTTGCCCTTCACATCGATGTCGTCAATCGTCTTGGTAGCCATGATCGCTCCTATTGTCAAATTAACGAGGGGTTCCCATTGTTCAGGCCGCCAGCTCGAACATTCCTGCCGCCACCCCAACTCCGTGCGCAAAACTCAACATACTAAGCCCCGCTCTTCGTTTTCGCAATACTCTCCGCACGCTGAATTCGCATTTTCCGGCGGCGCTGTTCCGGCTATAGTGTTTGCTTGAGCGAATCCCCGGTCACGCTTTCGGCTGGAGGAACGGATTTGTGTTTACTATCGAGGAGCTTAGTTGTGAAGAGCTTGCCGAATGGATGCGGAAGAAGGATCGCTACCGCCAGCTGATCAAGTCCGGCAAGCTGGTGCTGCCGTTCGTAAGAGCCGCGCAGCTGCTCGGGCAGGACTGCCTGTATCAACTGTATTCAGTGACGGATCGGAAGAAGAGGCGTACTTTGAGATCGGGATCCGGGGCGAGGCCTCGAAAGCCGCCCAAGCATCCGAAGTGATGCCACGAGCGGTCTATGCGCCTTCCCGTCTTGGCGATGGCTTTTTAGGAAGCCATCGCTTCACAGGAGGATTACTTCATTTCGTCATCCTTGGAGTGGGCAATGGTTTTGACCGCGAGAATCGCGAAGAAGAAGAGAACGACCGAACGGAGGAAGCCGTCCAGCGCAAGAACGGCAATCAGGGCGAGGATCGCGTAGGAAGCCATCGCTGCAGCCAGGCGCGGGTTGATGCCTCTTACTTTCCGCGGTATCACGCTCCATTTATACCACGAGCGGCATTGTGCGCCCCACCACGGTCGCATCGGACCGGTAGAATGGAGTTCCGGGGAACCCTGAGCTCTTAGGGTCTGTCACATAATAACAGGCCCACTTTGCTGCTGGCCGCAGCCTGAAAGGGCGCGGCGGCGGGGGGGGGGGGGGGGGGGGGGGGGGGGGGGGGGGGGGGGGGGGGGGGGGGGGGGGGG
>DASQID010000552.1:0-12520 GCA_035631775.1 Acidobacteriota bacterium | reverse complement strand
CTGCTTCGTTGCCGCTCCTCGACGATATACACCGATATCGCCTGCGTCGCGGCGCCTCGCATCTGCCCGCCCCAGGAGCGCCGCAGGCGCGACGGTGCTCGCGCCAAAATGTGAATTTATTCTTGCGCCAGCCCTTAGTGCGAGTGAACCCTCGATCAGCATTGACCCTGGCCCCTGATCCCCGACCCCTGGCCCCCGGATCAAGCGGTACGGCTGTAAACAAATTGCGCGATACTCCGCAGCGGTTCCGCAGCAGGGCCCAGTCCTGCGATGTCTTCAACGGCCTCATTGACAAGCTCCTGCGCCTTGCGCCGGGAACTGTCGATTCCGTACAGCGCCGGATAGGTCGCCTTCTTGACCTTCTCATCCTTCCCGGCGGTTTTGCCGAGTTTCTCACTGCTGGCAGTGACGTCGAGTATGTCGTCCACAATCTGAAAAACTAGGCCGATCTTGCGTCCATAACAGGTCAACGCGTTGAGCTGCGCTTCGCTTGCGCCGGCTGCAATCGCGCCGCACCTTGTGCATGCCGTTAGCAGCGCGCCGGTCTTGGATTGATGGATATATTCCAGAACCGGTGCGCTGATCGGTTTGCCCTCGGACTCGAGGTCAACCACCTGGCCGCCGATCATGCCTTTCACAGTGCCGGTGGCGTAGGCGACTTCGCGGATAATAGCCAGGCTACTGGAAGCGGGTATCCCCGGCAGGTCTGCAAGAACCTGATAGCCCCGAGTCATGAGCGCATCACCCGCAAGGATTGCCATTGCCTCCCCGAATGCTTTGTGGCAAGTAGGCACGCCGCGCCGCAGGTCATCATTGTCAAGCGCGGGAAGGTCGTCATGGATGAGGGAGTAGGTGTGGATCATCTCGATTCCGGCGCCGAGATGAAGCAGCGTGGCTCGGTCGCCTGAGAGGCTCTCGCCTGCAGCCAGGACGAGTATCGGCCTGACACGTTTTCCGCCGGCAAACACCGAATGCCGCATTGCTTTATGAATGGTTGGAGGACTTTCATCCCCGGGCGGCAGTAACTGACCCAGGCATTCGTCAACGAGTTGCTTCGACTCTGACAGGTACTTTTGTATATCCATGGATGAATATCGCTCCGTGTCGCACGCGGGATCTTCGCGTGCGCTATTCAGGGTCGACCCTGTCAATGAATGCCGATTACCCACGATGCTCACACTCCTTGGTTCTCCTGGAGTACTGGCGGCCGGCCTCGGTCCCGACAGTGATGAAGCGCATGGAATTCGACGGATCCCAACGATCATGATCGGGTATGACTTGCCGCTCTCCATGTCTTCCGGATCGTTCCGTTCAGCCTTCGCCTCCGGCGCGGTCGTCGGTGAACGGGACCTCCTTCATGGTGCCGTCGGCGGTTTTGATCAGCGTTTCGACCTTTCGCTCGGCCTCTTCGAGCTTGGCATTGCAGAAACGGCTGATTTTGACTCCCTCTTCAAACAGCTCGAGAGCCCGATCCAGCGCCAGATCTCCGGCCTCGAGGTGGGAGACGATATCCTCCAGCGATTTGAGGGCCGTCTCAAAATCCTTGACCTTTAGTTCCATCTTATCCTCGGTTGATGGTGAATTGTCGACTTGCTCTCAGAACACATGTCTCATTTTCGCCGCCAGGACGTGGAAGAAGGGCGAAAAAAATCTGCATTTCAGGATCTCACGTTTTCGACTCGACAATCGATACTGCCCCTTGCCAGATCTACTGCCACACGATCTCCGGGCGACACAGACGCGGCATCTTTCAAGATGCTCCCCCGCTCATCCTTGCAGATGGCATAGCCGCGCTGGAGAGCAGCCAGCGGGCTGAGAGCACCAAGCCGTCCTGCGGCAAGTTCTAGGCGCGAGCGTTCCTTATGGAGCCGGGCACTCATGAGGGATATCAAGTGTTGACGGTTTCGGGCAACGATCTCTCTCCTGCGTCCGATCGTCTGCCGAAGATCAATCTTCAGCAGCCGCGTCTGCAGCACTCGCTCACTTTGACGCAGCCGGGACCCATACTGCCTTACTGCTTGCGTCAAGCGGAGCATTGATTCATCGAAACGCTGCTGGAAATCGCGGATCATGGTCGGCGCGATGCTGAACGCTCGATTGCGTGCCAGGCGCTCGAGCCGCAGGCGTCGCGCCTCAATCCCCAGTCGCATTGCCTGAACGAGTCTGCCATGGAGGGATGTGACGGTGGCGCGCAGATCCTCGCGGGCACCGGAAACCATCTCGGCCGCAGCGGAAGGGGTTGGAGCCCGAAGATCCGCGACGAAATCGGCTATCGTAAAGTCGACTTCGTGGCCGACCGCCGAGATGACCGGAATCCGGGATTTGTGGATAGCCCTGGCCACGATCTCCTCGTTGAACGCCCAGAGGTCCTCGATAGATCCGCCGCCGCGTCCCACGATAATGACATCGACATCGGTTCGAGTATTGAAGTAGCGCACGCCGGCTGCGATCTCCTCCGAGGCCCCCGCGCCCTGAACCTTGGCAGGGTAAAGGAGCACGTGCAGGGATGCGTTGCGCCGCTGGAGTACTCTCAGCATGTCGCGGATGGCGGCTCCTGTGGGCGAGGTGACGATCCCTATCTTGTGGGGGAGGAGAGGCAGCGTAATCTTCTGCTGTTCATCGAAAAGGCCCTCCTTGCGGAGCCGTTCTTTCAGCTGCTCGAAGGCCAGCTGCAGAGAGCCGAGGCCCTTGGGTTCCATGTACTCGACGATGATCTGGTAGTCGCCGCGCGGCTCATAGACACTGATTCTGCCGCGGACGATGACTTCGAGCCCGTCCTCAGGACGGAACTTGAGGTACATGTTGTTGCTTCGGAAACACGCGGCTTTCAGCTGGGCGCGTTCATCCTTCAGCGAGAAGTACATGTGGCCCGAGGAATGGTGCTTGAAGTTGGAGATTTCGCCCTGGATCCAGAGCAGACCGAGCTTGTCGAGGGATTGCTTGATCTCTGCTGTGATCTCAGAGACCGTGAGGATTTTTCGTTGTTCGATCGAGTCCACGGGTCATGTTTATCACGAACCCCGCGCCTTCACAATTGCGGATTGGTTTGAAAGCCGCGCTCCCTCGATTTGCCGTTGCTGAATCGCAGGTTGATGACAAAAAGACAGGGTTTCCGCCGGCAGCGCCAATTCTGATCATGCGTCAATGTGACCAGCTACTCCTGGTTGCCACAGCAGAGGGTGGCGCGACTTGAAGAAGAGAGTCATCACCATAACGCCGGCTCTTCGGAGTATTGCGGTCAACGGCATTGTGCACCTGGTCAAAGAACTGAGGGTGACAACCAGCTCAAGCAAGCCGGGTGCCCCGACACGATCGACTTCTTCGAGCGGGAGAATGCTCTGATATGGCAGGATACTCGGCGGAACGTTTCAGGAAGCCCGACTTGACTTGCTGCACGTCCATGCTGGGGTTTATCCGCCGGCTAATTTACCGTAATGGTGCCAAAGGTCCGGCGGTCCTGCATCGGGCAGATAGAGGTGTATTCGGGAACGACTATTTCAATCTCGTGATCCAGATACTGATTTTCCCAACACTCAATCGAGGCGGTTTGACGTTGAGTCTCGGAGTTCGCGTGTGCTTCGGCGTATCATCGCATTCCTAGAATCTATCACCAGGAAGGACGAAGACTCAGATTGTGGCTTGTGCGGGATCAGGTTGTTCGCTCATAGACCCGAATATGGTCACCGTCGAAGTTGGCGACCAGGAGCTGAGATTGCCGCGCCAACATCCCACCCGGCGCATAATCGAGGAGATGTTCTTCTAGCTCAGTTCCATCGGGAGTGAAGAGCTTTATGCAGCGATGGAAATGTCCCTGCGCGACGGCCAGCGTTCCGTCGGGAAGAATCGCCACGGATTCGGGCAGATACATCTGACCTTTGTCAAGACCGCACTGGCCGACCTGCGCAAGGAACTCGCCCCTTGAGCCAAGCTTCTGAACTCGGTGATTTCGATGATCCACGACCCAGGTCTCCGCGGTTTCCCCCGATGTACAAAGTGATTCTGGATGGCGGAACTGCCCCGGCCCTATACCAGAAGGGCTTGAATGAAGGCCCCAGACGCCTTCCAAGGTGATCCTCAAGATGCGATGTTTGCGGGTATCCGCTACGAGCATCGATCGCCCCGGCCCGCGACAGATTCCCACGGGTATAGATAGAGCCCCGATGGTTTTCTCTGGAGGTGTCAGGGTCCGCATCCGGCCGGAATCGGGGTCCAGCACAAACACGATCCCTAGGTCACTATCCACGCCCCAGAGTTGCCCGTCGGCATCGACCGCTATTCCCGTCGGCGCCTTCCACACTCTGCCTCCACCCGGTGTTAATTCGCCAAGAGGATTGCCCGCCCGGTCGCAGCGCACCAGCACTCCATGGTGGGGCAGGCTGACGAAAAGCCCTCCGCCTGGAGCCTCCGCCAACCCATAAGGCCGCGCCGGCGAGCCATCCTCGACGCCCAATCGAATGCGGCTGGACTCCCTCAAAACGTGGGATTCTGTTGCACACCCGGATGTAACGGCCAGTCTGCCGCCACGATCCCACTCATTGCAGAGAGCAAGGAACGCCTGCATTTCCGCGAATAGCCGTCCGCCCAGATTCTGCTCAGAATCCCACTTCTCCGAGGCAGGTCCAGCCGAATCGGAGAAATCGGTGAGAAAGAGATTATCCGCACTGGTCGCGACAGCGGGGAATGCGCGAAGTAAGGGCTCATTGACCGAGTACAGCACTTGTCGCACGTCCTGGACTGCTCGCTCTCCTATTGGCATCGGCTTGGGAAGCATCCTTAGGGTCCACAGGCGATGCAGCATCCGACTACAACAGACGGACAAACTGCGTTCTGACATTCTCCGCCTGTTTTCGATCTCCACGAGGCGAGCATAGTGCTCGCGCATCGACTCCGGTTGCCGAGGCCCGGTGATGATTTCCGCCATAAATCGGTCGGCCAAATCGACAAGTTCCTGGGCACAACCCGCAAGGTCCTCGGCCTTTTGCCTTCCTCTCACAACATCGAAGGCTTTAAACTCAGCTTCGGCTGTAATGCGCAGCAGCGCAAAGGGACCGTGCTCGGAGCGCTCGCCGCGCCGCGGTTCCAGTTCCGTTAACTGCAGCGAGTCCTCATGCTGGATCCACACCTTGCCGAGCGGGAGTTGTGAATGAACTGGCCGCCCTTCAAAGGCCCACTCGCCGGTAGGCTCCCCGTTCTCGTCGTACCGGTGGAGGCGGCTGCCTTTTGAGTCAAATCCAAGAAATCCTGTCTGATCGGCCGAAATCCACGCGGTGCATTCCTGAGACAACGCAATGGACAGGAGATGACGAGCGACAAGCTGTTTCACCTTTTGCCGGAGCGGCTCCCAAACGAACAGGGAACGGCGATCCCGTCCCAGGAGCAGCGACGGATAGTAGAGAGCATCCATGGTGGGACCGCAGGATTCATTCTGCCCGGCGTCGAGGCAAGCATCGGGCGGCTTTAAGGTCCAATGCATATCGATCGTCGGAGGCAATGCCCTGCCGATTTGCTGGCGTAGCTCTCCGGAACAGTTGAGGACGCACAGCCGATGGTTCCCGCGATCCAGCAACAACCACACGGGCTCGTCTGCAAGGATTCCGTGTGCTTCGCCAAGAATTGCGGGGAAGAAGAGGATATCCGACACCTCGCTGAACTGTTGGTGTCCGGCATGATTCCACGCGCCTAGTACTTTCCCTCCAAGGTCTAGAAAAACAACCTGGTCATTCCAGGAATCGCACACCCCGAGGCATCGGTGACGGATATTATCAAGCTTCAACCAGCCAAGGGCTAGTCCTCTCGGATACCGGAAACCATTCGCTCGCCACAGCACCTTCCCTGCGGCATCGAAGGCAAAGATCTCGTTGTTGAATTCGTCCGAACAGAAGACCGTACTATCTGCATCGACGACGATGGTGTGGATCGGCCCGCTATCAATTTTGTGCTTCCTGATCATAGGATCAGCTGCGTACCGCGCCTACTGACGCCCCCGGTGTAAGCATGGTGCCGATACACGGCACCGGTCGGAAAAGGCCGACAACAAGAATGCAGTCCGCTCTCCGATCATGACATCGGAGTTCCAAATGCTCATAAAGCTGTCTATCACAAGGTTGGCAACGGTCCAACGCCCCTGGTCATGGAAATAGCAGACACGAACATCCCCGTTCGGCTGGATCACCGTCTCCCGCCAGGGTTTCAGACAAGCCGGGATTCGTGCCCCGACCCCGTAGTGGTGTGGCGAATTCCAGCCGTCCAGCAGGGGATCGCCCAGCGCCGTACCAGTCGGATTCAACGAACCGAGTTCACCTAAAATGGCTGGATCAGCCTGGGAGGCATAGGGCCCAATAAATGGCCTCCCCACAAACCTCATAAGAATCCCACTCGCCTTGGCTCGGTGATAAGCCTCCAAGACAAGCTCGTCATGAAGAACTGGATCATGGAAAGTCGCTTGCCTTTCGTATCTCCACTCCTTTCCATCCACTATCTTCAACACGTGGCTCAGGCCGGTGTTGAGATGGTTGTAATCAACGCCCACCGCGCCGACTTTTAACGCAAGTTCCACGAGCTTCGGCACATCCGAGAGATTTGCCTCACATATCGTCATGTTGAGCAAGATGCCGGATGCACGGTTCAGTGCGACGCTCCTGGAAGTGTAATAAGAAATGTTCTTAATGACCGTGTTGAACCGGCTCGATGGACGCATTATCCCATACGTCTCAGGCGTGGCGGCATCCAGGGATACTACAAACGTGCCCATTACGTCCTTGGCAAGCATCTGGTCCGCGCGACGTCGGGTCAGAAGCATCGCGTTGGTCGCAAAGGACACACGGGTGGGCGGCTCAATCATTGCGATGATATCATCGAAATGCGATGTAAACATCGGCTCGCCGCCACAGTGCAGGAATACGTAGAGCGCCGTCTTCAGTAGTGGCTCGCAGGCTCTGATGACCTCGGGCGATGTCTCGCTATCCGCAGAAGCGGGGCGTACATTTCGGTCGCAAATCAGACAGGGAATTCGATTATTGCAAAACGTGGTCAGGGCGAAGGTGATAATGGGCGGGAGGCTCTCGAGAATCACTTTCCCCTCCTGGTATTCGACCCGAGCCAGTTGTGCGTTTTCCCGAGGCGCGCCAAGATGGCGTGCCACCCGGATTGCCGGTGTCGCAGTCGAGTCGCAACCTCCACATGCGGTGTTCAGCATTTCTTTCTCCTTTTGGGCAGTCGAAAATGGACTTCCAAACAGGGCAGTCTCTGGATCGCCTGAAAAGCCCATTCGGTTCATTTCTTTCTGGCCATGACGTAATAGTCGAGCGGCGTGTTCAACAGGGAGACAATCTGATCAAGGACAAGTTCTATCACTTGCACGCGGCCAGCCAGATACTTGAGGTCATCGAGCTGCAAGGGTCCGGACCTCCGCTCGACTCCCCGCAGATTTAACGATCGAATGAATTCTTCGTTGGGTTCAGTTGCAAGCGCCTGATCCGAAATCAGCCTCTGTGGCTGGAGCAAAGCTCCTGACTGCCTGACCTCGAAGTCATTGGCCTCGAACAAAAACTCGATCAATTCTTGGCTGTACAGTCTCTGATGGGAAAGCTCACTGAAAAGTGCGAGCGTGAGTGCCTGCACCGACTTGGGATTGTGTGTCGCGAAAATCGCTTCCGTATCGGGTGCACACCGTTTTCCCAATGTCCGGAAAAGCCTGGCAACAGACGGCGCGTCCAAGTGCTCAATCAATCCATACGAGAAAAGTGCGTTATAGGTCGCGGGCGGATTTTCCAGGAAATCGAAAATATCCATGAAATAAAAGGCAAAACCCTGCGCACTCACCATCTCGCGGCTCCTGGCGCTTATGTCCACACCCAGAGCTTCATGGCCATTCCTCCTGAGCACGCTCAGGAACTCGCCTCGCCCGCAACCGAGGTCTGCGACGACGCGCCCGGCAGAATACAACCGTGCCAGCGGCTCTAGATACTCTCCGACCACTGCCTGCGGCGGATAAATTCTTTCTCCGTAATCCCAGAAATCGACGTCAGCTTCCTTCACAAATGATCCTTTCCAGGCACGCACCGAATAGTCGAGGGTCGTTCTCGATCATTATGCTGGGAGTTGCCCTGAAGTGGACGATGACCGGACGGTCAGTGATGTGCCAACGAAGGCAGAATTCAAAATTACAGTCGTTCTCCACCACGTGAGTATCCGCTACTGTATCCCGAGAGGAAGCAGCCAGTGAGATCTTCCGATCCGGCCATCGAGTAAAACGGAAGCGCACTTTCATCTCTTCTGCCGCGATGGCTTTCACCGAAAAAGACGGAGACGCCCAGCGATGGGGATTCTCTCCCCCAACAGGCACATACCAGCCTTCGTGGAAAAACAACGGATGATCCAGCGAGATCTGCTGTCTCGGCTTGATGGTGAACAACTCGTCCAACTCGTGCAAATCATGAGATGCCAGCCCGACGATGTCGCTATTGGTGCAGGCACGGAGTCGCGGATGGCAGGCCCATTGTGCCAGGCGCCGTCGAACTGCCGGTCCAAGACCGCTTTGTTGGATGGCGTGCAGAATTCTTTCCAGTCCAAAAAGAGATATGTCAGAGTCAAGGTCTGCTTCCCGGAGCAACAGTTCCAGTTCCCTCCGCGTCAGCTCGCCGATGTGCATCTCACTCTCGTAGGAGCAACGACTGTTTTGGGGAAGGTCGGTCTTGCCCAATAAGCGCGACAATGCCCACACGGCGCGATAGGCAATGGAGTAGTAGTGCCTGTTGGGCGAGGTATGAAAGACAAAGCGGCCGCCCCGCTTCAGCCTGCTTTTTACGATAGTGAGAAGATGCCTGAGTTCCTCCCGCTGGATGTGCTCAAATACATCGAGCGCTAAGATCACATCGAATTGTCCCTTCCCGGGGAAATTCTGAGTAATGGACGCATGGTGGAATTTACAGCGCATTTCCCAGGCCGTCCCAGCGGCTTTTTGCCGGGCGAGCTCGATCGCAGCAGCGCTGTAATCTATGCCCGTTGCTTCGCACCCGAGTTTGGCCGCTTCACATACCAGCTCGCCCCGGCCACATCCGAGGTCGAGAACCTGGTCATGCGCTTTTAAACGAGCCATGCTAAATAATTGTGCCATTCGCAGGGGCAACCGGCAGTCAGCATCAAACGCGGGACCTTCGTCGCCACCGCAAACATTCAGGTAGTAGTCCCTCGTGTATTTCAGCCGTATTTGCTCAGAGTGCCTGGTCATGCAGACGTATTTCCGTCCTATGATCGTTCAGTATGGTTTTCCAAAGAAAGCAGCCGGATATCTCACCGATTGGTACGGCAGCTGCTTCGCGGAATCGGTGGCAATATCTCTGACTTACCGGTCTTTGCAAGCAACGAGCGGTAGACCTCCAAATATTGCTGGATTACCTGATCCCAGGAGAAACGCCTGCGGACCGTGGTGCGGGCGTTCGCGCCCAGCCGCGAACGCTGTCCGGCATCGAGATATAGTTCGCGCATGAGATTGGCCGCAGTTTCTGCGTCCCCTACCTGAAAGATGCGTGCATTGAAGCCATCCTCCGCATAATCGATGTGGCCGTTCACAGCCGTGCAGAGCGCAGGCAGGCCGTGCGACATCGCCTCGAGCAGAGAAAGCCCCAGACCCTCGTCTGTCGAAGTTGACACAAACAGGTCGGACTTGCCAAACCAGGCATCTGGATTCTTGACCTTGCCTAGGAAGCGCACACCGCGATCCCAGTTGTATCGATGTGCTCTCGACATCAGGCTGTTTGCGTAAGCCTGGTCTCCGGCCGGGCCTGCAATGCACAGTTCCGTATCGGAATATTTCCGGTGGAAGATGGCGAATGCACGAATCAGCGTTTCCTGGTCCTTGCGCGGCTCGATCCGACCCAGGCCCAGAACGCGAAACGGGTACCGGCGCGAGGACTCGCGACTTCGCATCGTCGGGAGATCAATTCCGAGACTGATCGTCGCCACCCGTGACGGGTCCAGTCCGAGGGACTGGAGCTCGCGCTGATAGGAGCGCGAAATCGAGATCACACGGTCGCACCTGTTCAATGCCCAGACATCGGCAACATTCATCCACGCGGGACGTTGCGGATTCCAACTATGAAACGTGGTGAGCAAGCCAAAGGACTGTGCCAACCGATCGCGGCAAACGGATGCGGCAAAGGCAGGCACTCCCGCATGCGTGTGGACGAGATCGATCCGATGCTTCTCCAACAAGTGCGTGAGCTGCTCGATACTCTGCCATAAGCAGGCAGGATCGCGATCGAAGAAATCAATCGTGAGGTACTCTACCCCAGCTCTGCGGATCTCGCGAACGTACTCGGGCCAATCGGCGAGACCGCGGCTTCGGCCGCTGGAGATGACTGAGCATTCGTATCCATGCCGTTTCAGCTCCAACAGCAGACGAACAATAACCTTTCCGGCGCCGCTCCATAGGAAGGGCGTAATCATCAGGATTTGACCGGCAGAAGAAACATCTTTCAAAGTTCACTTCTCCTCACTCTTGCAACTATAGATGCCGTGCGCGCACGCCCATGAGCTTTCAGAAGCTGCAGGATTTTCTCTCCAGTAACCTCCCACCGGTACGCGTGAGACCGGGCCTCTCCGCGCTCGGCCAGCTGCTTGCGCAGCAACTCATCCGTTGCCAGGCGGTCCATGCCGGCACGTATTTCTTCCACACTCTCAGGGTCGACCAGAATCGCTGCCTCGCTTGCGATTTCGGGAAGCGAAGAGCGATTGGAGGTCAGTACCGGTGTGCCGCAAGCCATCGCCTCCAATACCGGCAGGCCAAAACCCTCGTACAGCGACGGATAGACGAAAAAGAACGCGCCGCGAAAGAGCGCCGGCAACTCCTCATCAGATACGTATTGCAGTACGCGGACTCGATCACTCAACCTGGCATCCTGGAGTTTCTGCAGCAGATCATCGACTCCCCAGCGTGGAGTGCCTGCCAGCACAAACTGTACCTTGCTGAACAACAACGACATTTCGTAGGCCTCAACCGCACGAAGGAGATTCTTGCGTGCCTCCAGGTTGCCGACATAGAGAATATAGCTATGTGCCTGTAAACCGTGGGCGAAGAGAACTGAACTGTCTGAATTGAGCTGGCCTCTGTTGAATAGCCGTTGATCGACTCCCGGCGGGATCACAACGGTGCGCTGTTTTGAGCCTGGAAAGAAGGACTCTATGTCCGAAGCTGTGTGTCTGGAAATTGCCACGATGGATGCCGCCACCTGAAGACTTCGGGGCAGTGCGGATTTCAGATATCGCACCGTGGATTCGACGTGCAGTCCAGGATGCTTGAACGCGACCAAGTCGTGCACCGTCAACACGCTCTGCATCGTGATGCCTGCAGGCACGGGGGAAAATGGCGAGAAAAATACGTCGACCGAACTGTGGTTGATTTCCTCGCGGAATGTGGTGAGTTCGGCATCCAGGTCGCCGAAAGCTGCGCGGGAGACACGGACATCTATATCGGCCCCGAAATCAGGAAAGTCCCCAACCGACTTTTTCTCAGACAGCCAAATGACAAACCTGATGCCGCCGCGCATTGCGATGACCGACGACAGCGCGTTCCTGCAGTATCGGCCCAGACCGCTGCGAAAAAACCAGGTTCGGGCGTCAACACCTATGTTCAGCATTTGGAGTCGCCATCCTTTTGATGCCCTTTGCCATTTCGGGTCTTGCGGAGGCCATTTAGGCGTTCGCCGCCGAGGCGCCGAAACACGAAGGGCTGCAAATCGCCTTGACTTCTTCGGACGGCAGGAGCAGAAACTCGTCCCCGACCAGGGCAAGTATCTGACTCGGCTCCAGCGAACGCGCAAACTTGAGAACGTTGTCGTATTTTTCGAGCAATCCCCCGGGAACATCGAATGCAACCACGCAGCCCGCGAGTGCCCGCCTCAGCTGCTCCGTCCCGTCTGCCGGACAAAAGAAGCCCTGGCCAGGCACTTGGATGACATGATAAGCACCTTTCACGTCCGAATTCATGGCGGCCAGGAACTCTCCGTTGCCTTTCCAAAGCATCATGTGTGGATTAGTCGGGCCAATGTCCCGCAAGAGTGCAAAAATGCTATCGCGCCGCGACGAACGAATGACCGCTATCGGACGGCCTGGATCAGAACGAAGGCTCCGCTGGATCTTGCGCAGGCTCCGCGAAGCGCTCCGAGTCTTGGCATTCTGAACCATCTGGAACATCTTTTTGCGTTGTTCCGCGGGATATTCCGGCGTGTCAAAGACCGGGTCCAGTTTGCTCCGTTCGAGGCCGTCCCGAAACACCTCGGAAATGTGGTAACTGTTCTGCCACGGCATGAGGAACCGCACGTTTTTCTGTGCCCACTGCCAGAGTGCGGTGCCCGGGTAGGGAACCGTCAGTCCGAAGTAATAGTTGTCAAGCTGAAGCCGTTGCGCAGTGGCGAGGGAGCGAAGATCCTTGCGGTAGCTTGAGCCGGGCAGGCCGATCATGAAGAAGCCGGTGACCCTCATGCCGGCCGCGCGGACGATCTCTATGCCACGGTTAATTTCA
>DASQID010000551.1:0-3542 GCA_035631775.1 Acidobacteriota bacterium | reverse complement strand
CATTTCCTCGATTCCCACCCCCGGGCTGCGCTGCGCTTACCCGGGGCTATTGGCTGTACGCCCTTCCAGGGCGCGGGCTTGCTGTTATGGTTGATCCCTGCATCTCCATGTCTCATCTTGTCCAACCAACGCCCGAACGGCAAGGCCCTTTCGAGTCTCACCGCCAGAGGCGGTGGTTTACCTTAATCAAATTACAAAAAAACCACCGCTAAGACGCGAGAGAGGCAGCCGAATTCTGCGAAATGGAACTCGGGTTGGCGAAACATTATGCACGACAGGTTGAAGCGCCTCGGGAATGATGGTAACGTCCGGAATGATCATGAGACGTGCTAAAGTCCGATTTAACTACAATGACTACCTCCTGCTTCCCGAGGATAAACGCTACGAAATCCTCGATGGAGACCTCTTCGTGGTCGCCGCACCCAATATCCGGCATCAGCAAATCTGCGGGAACCTCTTCGACGCTCTCCTCCATCATGTTCGTGAGCGGGACCTGGGCGAATTGCTGTTCGCACCATGCGACGTCATTCTATCCGAGGAGGACGTCCTTCAGCCGGATATACTCTTCGTTCGAAAGAACCACGCCAGCATCATCGGCAAATTGAACCTGCGCGGCGCGCCGGACCTCATCGTCGAAATCCTCTCGGAAGGATCGCGCAACCGCGACCTCGATCTCAAAAGAAAGCTCTACGCCCGATTCGGCGTCCAGGAATACTGGATTGTCGATCCGGATGTTGCGTCGATCGAGGTTCTCACGTGGAGCGAGGCGGGATATGTGACTGCCGGATCTTTCGGAAAATCGGACCGCATGTCTTCACCACTGCTCGCCGAATTGCGCATTCCACTTGCCGAAATATTGGCCTGAGAGAGCAGTCTTAATTTCCGTGGCGGCGAATCTATAGGGAATCGCAAAATACGGTGACAGGCAACGCTGTCCACGCGCCTTCGAACACCTCGGCAATTGAGGGTTTCGGGTGGCTTGGGACAGCGAAGCCTGTCACCGTATTTTGTCGATTTAATGCAATATCCTATCCGGGGGCTTGCGCCCCCGGCTACTTGCTTTGGCCCCTCCGGGGCCTGACCTGATGCGTGATTCGTGCAGTCTCGCGACAAAAACTAGCGAAGATATGGAGAGACGCGGATTTCGCTGGAGGGACGCCGGCCAAGGAACCATAGCCCGCGTCATTCTGGGATCCGTCCTCGGCATCCTGGCGCTGTGGCTCGCAACCAGACGCGTCGACTGGGGCCTGCTGCGGGAGTCGCTGCGCGGCATCCGCTACGAATTCGCCGTCCTCGCCCTGCTGATCAACCTCGCGACTCTTCCCGCACAGGCTGTGCGCTGGCGCATCCTTTTTTACCCCGACGACCGTCACCTGCCAATGACACCTCTTTTCAAGGGCGTCGTCCTTGCACAAATGCTCAACATCCTGGTCCCGGCACGATTGGGAGAAGTCGCACGCGTCTACGCGCTCGGCACCCAGCCAAACATCGGCAGGATTCGCATCCTCTCCACAATCGTCGTGGAAAAGGTCCTCGATCTGTGCGCAGTCGCAGCATCGGTCACCCTATTGCTATTCGCTGTCTCACTCCCCGGATGGCTCAGGGATTCAGGCCGTGTCCTCCTCGCCGGCAGCGCGCTCATTCTTGCCGCCGGGTTTATCCTTCTCCGCCGCGGAGACAAGCTGACCGGCTGGTGTGAACGACAAGCGGCTAAACTCTCGGGACGCTGGGGAGAGGTCCTGTCCCGCCTGGGCCGCTCCACATTGGACGGGTTCAGCGCCCTCCGCCACACCCACAGCAACATCCGGCTCTGGACCATTACCATCGTCATCATGCTGCTTGCGGCCGCGACCAACTACGTCTTATTCTTGGCCTTCGGGTTCAGACTCCCGCTCACGGCCGCGCTGTTCCTGCTCATCGTCCTGCAAGTCGGCGTCGCACCGCCGTCACTGCCGGGCAAGATCGGCGTCTTCAACTACCTGGTCGTACTCGGGCTGTCCGTCTATTCCATCGATGGCAGCGTCGCCTTCAGTTACTCGATCGTGCTCTATGCGGTGGCATTCCTGCCCAAGATCATCCTGGGATCGGTCATCCTCGCCATACCACATAAGAGCTATGCAGTCGGCCATGAATGAATCCGCATCGACATCGTCAAAGACCGAGCTGTCGAGATTTCGGCTTGTCCGTGGGCAACAAAATCTGTCGCCCTTTCAGGGCTTGAGGCAATCTGCTTGACCACCCCGGGCTGCGCTTCGCTTGCCCGGGGCTACTTGCTCTGGCCCCTCCGGGGCCTCCTGGGGCGCTTTGTTAGCGGCAAGCACCCTGGGGTCTGATGACCCCAGGCACAGAAGCCGGGGGTTCTGATAACCCCCCGCACATTAACCCTAAGAATCCCAAACAGAATGAACTGCAAAAGCCTCGTCGCAGTGGTGATTCCTTGCCTCAATGAGGCGGGTTTCATCGGGCAACTGCTGGACGCTGTCGCGGCACAGGACTATCCTGTCCACGAAATCATCGTCGTGGACTGCGGCTCTGTGGACGGCACCCTCGAAATCCTCAAACGCTATCCGCTCGAACATCCTTCCTTTCCCCTGCGGCTGGTCATCCGGCCTAAGGGAACAATTCCCGAGGTCTTAAACGCCGGCATCCGCGCCGCCACCGGCGAGATCATCGTCCGTCTCGACGCACATTCCTGTCCGGCCGAATCCTACATTCGCCTGTCGGTCGAGGCATTGCAGCAGAGCGGTGCAGGCATCGTCGGCGGGATGTGGGACATCGTGCCGGGTGCATCGGGTGCAACCGCCCAGGCCATTGCCGGCGCAGGTTCACACAGGCTGGGAGCCGGGGATGCCTTGTACCGCGTCGGCCCGGCGGCTCCGGCCCGGATATCCGTCGATACTGTTCCGTTTGGCTGCTATCGCAAGGCAACATGGGAAAAGCTGGGCGGATACAACGAGAACCTTCTTACGAATGAAGATTACGAGTTTAATCACCGGGCGCGGATGGCCGGCTTACAAGTAGTACTTGATCCCCAAATCCGGTGCACCTACATCGCCCGCTCCACGGTGAGAGATCTGGCAGCTCAATACTTCCGGTACGGCTGGTGGAAAGCCCGCATGTTGAAGCAATATCCACACTCCCTGCGCTGGAGGCAGGCCGTGCCTGCGGGGCTCGTGGCGGCGCTGGTCACTCTCACGTTTCTCGGCCTGATCTGGCGAACCGCGCTGGTGGCTCTCGCGGCACTGGCCGTACTCTATGGTGTTGTCCTGACCGCGGCAGCCCTGCAATTGAAGGGAAAAGCACAGAGCTGGAGGGTCACGTCGATCCTGCCCCTGGCATTCGCTACCATACACTTCTCCTGGGGAACGGGCGCATTGGTTAATGTGCTGACCATTGGAAAATGGCCGAAGTGGGGCGCAGACGGACGAAAATAGGGGACGCTCCCCTATTCAGCTACCACTCGCAGAGCGGGTGGCTTGACGAAGCCCCCCGGAGGGGCCCCGGAGGGGGGCAAGCCAGTAGCCCCCGGGGGGGGGGGGGGG
>DASQID010000550.1:0-13983 GCA_035631775.1 Acidobacteriota bacterium | reverse complement strand
GTCCTCGAGGTCGGAGGCCACCTGAGCGGCGATGTCGTCCGCCCTGGGCAACAGGCATTCTTCCGGGTCCGCATTCGAGCTTGGGCTTCAGGGGCCATAGATGAACGCTTGACGCGTGTCGAACTGATACGCAATGGAGAGGTTGTAAAGACGATCGAAGCGGGACAGAAGGCCACAGAACTCGACAGGATCTTCGACATCACGGAGACAGGGCGGGCATGGTACATCGCGCGCTGTTATGGCTCGAACAACCATCAGATTGCAGTCACCAACCCGGTCTACGTCGAGCCGGAAGGCGCCCGCCCGCCTGCCGCGGCTCTCGCCGAAGTGGAATTATCGGTTCGCGACCTCGCAACGGGCGCTCCCCTGAGCGGCGACTGTGAAGTGATTCGGATGGTAGGACGCAGGGCGGTGAGGGAATCGGAGGTTGCTTTCAAGGCCGGCCGTCTGCGTTTGCGCGTGCCGGCGACTGCCCGGCTGGAGGTTCGGGTCCCCGGATACTCCAGCATGACGAGAAGCATCTTCATGGATTATGCTCCTCTCCGGGAGTCTGTGTTCTCGATGAGGGCGGAAGGTCTCTCAGAATGGTCCGCCTTTGAGCACGTCAGGGAGCTGCTGAAGTCCGTACGCCTCGATTTTGCACTCAGGGCAATTCAGTGAGACGCCGGCTCAGATCCCTTTTTTGTCGAAGCGCACTGTCCGGGTGTCCTGCTCCCTCCCGGTTGGTATTGTGAGTGGACCGTACAGCTCGGGCCGACGCGTCTTGATCCAGCGCCGACCGGTGGCGTGATCGAGTAGCGAGGCGTCCAAGTCTGCCACCACCATATCGTCTCCGGCCCGCCAGGTCTCGGCCAGGATCCGGCCGTACGGGTCGATGATCATCGCGTTGCCGGTACGGATCTCGTCATCATCCACGCCCACGCCGTTGCTGAAGATGAGGAACATCCCGTTGTCGTGCGCGCGGCTGGGTAGCCAGCGCATGAGCCATTCGCGGCCCTTGGGGCCGCGCAGCTCGCGCTCTATGGCTTCCGGGTCATCATGGCGATTGTCCCAGAGTGCGCGATCGATCAGGCCCATGATGTGGGGGTTGGGCGAGCGGCAGCCGCCCGTCTGATGCGGTGCCAGGAGGATCTCGGCTCCCTTCAGGGCCGTGATGCGCACATTTTCGTTGATGTTGCAGTCGTAGCAGATGAGCACGCCCACGCGACAGTCGTGGGGTGTGTCGAAGACGGTAAACTCCGAACCGGGCGTGAGGTGTTCGCTCACGAAGGCATGTATCTTCCAGTGTCGCCGCCATTGTCCGTCGGGCATCGCGACGACCCAGGCTTTGTGAAGCCGCCGGTCTTCGGTGATTTCAATTAAGCCGGCGCCGATGGTCATGCGGTGTCTCTGCGATAGAGCCAGCAAGCGCTGAGTCGACGGCCCGTCGGGCACGGTCTCAGCCAAGGCCTCCATGTCGGCTCGCGAAAGGTGCCGTAGGTGCCAATATCCCGTGATGCAGCATTCCGGGAAGGCGATGATCTCGACACCTTGACGTGCCGCCTTCTCGACGAAGAACTCAATTTTGGCCATATTGGCATCCTTCTCGCTGGCCTTGTGTTCGAATTGAACCGATGCCGCCCGGATGTTTTTCATCCCGTTTCCTCCTGAGAGATTGACCTCGTGTCTTGGATCGTTCGCGGGGATTTATTAGCAGGGCCTTACCAAGTCGCGAAGAAGCCAAAATCAAGGGTCCCCCCCGTGTTCATATCCTACACGGACTCACGGCGGGAAAGCGAATTGTCCCCATGAAGGGTGGTAGAAACCCTGGCGTTTCTGCGCGTCTTCGTGCCTTGGCGGTGGCTTTTTTGAAACAGCGACCGCCAAGACGCGAAGACGCCAAGACAGGTCCTCTCCTTGTCGAAGACTCAATACGGCCGTGCGGTCAGTGAAGGATTGCCTTCCTGCCACAAGAGGGACTATCCTCATGGCCTGCATATGCTGATGGGATCATGGCCGGCTCTGAAAGGAGCCGCAAATCATCTAGAAATGGAGATCACCATGGACATGAATCGTCGACAGTTTTTGGGAACCACTGTTGCCGGTGCCGCAGTCTCTGCCCGTTACTCCAGAGGTATGCCGCTGTTGGCGACCGCGGGCGCTCCGGCTATTGCTATTGCCACTTCCGCCACCGATAAGCCCGCCCTCCTGGGCGGCACACCGGTGCACAAGACCGGCTGGCAAGCATGGCCGGTGTGGCGGCAATCCTGGGAGCCTGATGTCCTCAAGGTGCTGCGCAGCGGCAAATGGTTCCGAGGCTCGGGCACGCAGGTGGAGGAATTTGAAAACGGCTACGCGAAACTGCTCGGTGCCCGGCGCTGTCTCGCGACTGCCAGCGGCACAACCTCATTGATCATAAGCCTGCATGTCATGGATGTGGAAGCCGGCGACGAAGTGATTGTCTCACCGTACACATTCATCGCAACCTATAACTCCATTCTGACCAGCAAGGCACTTCCGGTCTTTGCCGATACGGATCCGGCCATGCTGACGATGGATCCAGCGACAATCGAAAGCCGCATAACCGAACGCACTCGCGCCATTATGCCTGTCCACATATTCGGCATGCCTTGCGACATGGATCCGATTAACGCAATCGCAAAGAAGCACAAGCTCGCGGTCATCGAGGATGCCTGTCAGGCGTGGCTTGCCGAGTACCATGGGCACAAATGCGGCACGATCGGCGATGTGGGCTGCTTCAGCTTCCAGGAGTCCAAGCACCTGCCGTCGGGCGAGGGCGGCGCAATCACCAGCAACAACGATGACCTCATCGATCGCTGCAATGCCTTCCACAACTGCGGCCGCTCCTGTGGGAACTTCAGGGGCAAGGAATACTTCACGCGTGGCAACAACTACCGCATGCAGCACTTTCAAGCCGTGATCCTCATGCAGCAGTTCGACAAACTGGTGCAGGAAACTGCGCGCCGCCGCGAGAGTGCCGACTATCTGACCGCCAACCTTAAGGAGATCCCGGGCATTGAACCCGTGCGTCTGCCGGAAAACAGCAGGGCAGTGTGGCATCTCTATCCATTCCGGTACGATGCCGGGAAGTTCAGCGGGCTTTCGCGCGACAAGTTCATGAAGGCGCTCTCTGCCGAAGGTGTCCCCTGCTCCAGCGTCTATCACGAGCAGTATTTCGACGGGTTGCTGGATGAGGCGATCGCCTCGCGCGGATTCAAGCGGCTATTCAGCGCCCAGCGGCTGAAGGCCTATCGCGAAAGCTATCAGGAATTAAAGGGCAACCGGCGGGTCTGCGAAACTACCGTCGCAATGACACAAAACCTCCTTCTTGCCGAACGCGTCGACATCGACCATATCATTGCCGCCATCCGCAAGATTCAGGCTCATAGCGCCGAGCTGGCAAAAGTATAGCCATACCTGCATTGATGTTTGGAGCTTCCTGGAAGGAAAAATCAGCCACGAATTACCCGGAGCGGCATAGCCGCAACCAATTTGGGCCCCGCGTTCCTTTGCATCTTCGCGCCTTTGCGGTGGCTTTTTAAAAAGCCACCGCCAAGACGCTAAGGCGCAAAGACAGGCTGCCGTATCCTTGCTGAAATGGCAAGGATCTGAACGTTAGTAGTACGAATGAGATTCGTACTACTAACCCGCAATTCCGTGTCCTCCTGGCAAGGAATTATTTAGGCGAGAAGATGCATTCAGCAAGATCAAAGTTCGCGGTTCGCAGTTCGCAGAGGGCACTGATCGCCGGCAGACTGCAAACCACTGCGAACAGCAAACTGCGAACGGCGAACCTGAAATCAGTGCAGTGATTATAGGGGTCATCGCGGCCTCCTGCTTTTTGGTTGCGGCTATGCCGCTCCGTGTAATTCGTGGCTGATCCGCCGTTCTTGACAGCTCCGCAGCGCCTCGCTAGACTTCAAACAAACGAAAGAAGCCCTCCCGATTCTGGGCGTGTCGGCTTCCTCGGGTTGAAACTATTCCTCACCTTCTCTAAGCAAGTCACAGGACACGCCGTTATGGGAGAGTCAAGTTGTGCGGCACCTGCAGGCTGACAGGCCTTCCATGGCCTACCATACTCAAGGAGCAGCTGGGCAGGAGTGTTATCAGCATTCGCGCTCGTCCGTGAGCCCGGGGGAGGCATTCAGGAGGTGGATCAAATGAAACGGCGGATCAACTGGTTGCAGTTTCTCAATCGAACGAATACGAACACTCCCGGCAGCGACAGAGGTGAGGTGATCGCGCACATGCATTACCGGGATCGATCGAATTCCGATGTGATCGAGAACTTCAGGGTTGGAGACGGCTCTCATTTTCTCCTGACGTTTCTCGAAGGCGGCATGATCGACTTGAACTTGATGTATGTGAAGGAAATCAAGTTCGAAAACGTAGTCATGGGCCGTGGCCGGGAGCTTGCAGACACTCCCAATTATCAGGTCAGGGTATCGTTGACGAACGGGAAGGTCCTCGAAGGCTATAGCGGCGGCCTGCACTCGTTCTCAGGGCTGAGAGATGGGAGTTCCTGGAGTTACTCCTGCCGAGGCCGGTCAGCCGAGCAGGTCGAGGCCCGTAACAATCTGTCCAGGATTGTGGTGCGGAAGGCCCCCCAGGTGTGAAGATCCCCCGCGAAACATCCGTTCGACCTTGGTAGCTGGCGATTCTTGCTCCAACCCTATCCTGACCCTGCACCTATGAGGGCACGGCAATTGGAGTCAGTGTCCCCATGGAGGATGGTGGAAGCCGCTCGCCTTCAGGCGAGGCATGGGGTAGCGAAGTCGACGCAGTCGACGAGAACAAACGTCTCGCCCCTACAGGCGTGAGCGTAAAGCTAAGGAATGGATTCCTGTGCCGGGGGCCATCAGACCCCCGGGACGCGTGCCGGTCTGATGACCGGCGCCACAGGACTTTTCTTTTAGCCAAATCGTGGAGTTATTTTTGCGCGGTCCCTTAGCTTTACGCGCATGCCCTACAGGGCTCTTGTAAAGACGCCTGGCAAACCCAGGGCTTGCGCCCTGGGCTCGTCTGTTTCGCCGCTTCGCGGCTCCGGACTCCAAGCCCCGCGGGGGCGCGCCAGAACAGCCCAGGGCGCAAGCCCTGGGAATAGGCAGCGAATATCAAAAGAGCCCAAAGGGCGAGACAAGTAGACCGATCCCGCGTCGCCTCGTGGCGGCACAGCTCAAACCCCTCGCCTTCCGGGTGAGGGTTGTTTAGTCCCTGAAGTTCTCCGGTTACGCATGTACTGCCCCCTTCCATCCTGTAAAATACACCGCATATGCAAAACAAGGGTTCCCGAAGCCTGCTGCTACTGCTGCTCACGCTGCTTCTTGTTCTGGTTCCCTTCCTGTTTTGGCGCGCGACGTGGTTCGGCCGCAGGCTCAGCGACAGCGAGATTGATCGCTATCTGACGTCGGACAAGCCGAGGCTTGCGCAGCATGCACTCGCACAAATTGCTGAGAGAATCATAAAGGGCGAGATGACCGCGACGGCCGCGGCTCAATGGTACCCACGGGTAGCGTCGCTGGCAAATCATCACCTGACCGCAATGCGCAGTTCGGTTGCGTGGGTAATGGGCCAGGATAACTCTTCGCAGGAATTCCACCGGGCGCTCCTTCTGCTCCTGCACGATCCCGAAGTGATCGTTCGAAGAAATGCTGCGCTGTCGTTGGTGCGCTTCGCGGATCAGTGTAGTAGGGAGGAGATCCTTGCTATGCTTCATCCCTACGCTGTCCGGAGTCCGGATGCAGGAGTTCTTACCTTCCGTCTGGGGGGGGAGGATGCCGTGAGCCCCAACACCCTTTTGGCAACGCTTAATACGGGTGCGAGGGGAGAAATGGAGATCCGGTCGCCGCTCCCGGGGCGGGTCGGCCGAATGCTCGTCGCGGAAGGGCAAAAAGTGGCTGCGGGCGATCTGATAATTCTCCTTGCCCCCGCGCCGGAACAGGTCTGGGAGGCGCTGCGCGCCCTTGTCTTAGTTGGTCGTCCGGAGGATTTGCCTGAAGTCGAGAAGCTTACCTACCCAAACGATACCGAGAGCGGATTTACGGAAAAGATCCGTCAGCAAGCCAATCTGACAGCCGAGGCAATCAGGACGAACTATGCGAATTTCCCGAAATAGTTTGCTGTCGGGTAAGCCCAGCTTTGCCGGAAGACTCACGGTCTGATGACCCGCGCCGCAGGAAAGTTTCATTCGAGCCGGGTGTGAGGATCCTTCAATAGCGCATCTCGCCGTATATTTCCTCGACCGCGCGGATGTCGACCATCTCGATCGCGTCCCAGGGACACCCGTCCAAAAAAGCACCATCGGGTCCTTTGCTGGTGCACTTCTTGCAGCCTATGCAGAGCTGCGGATCCACCTGGATGCGGCCGAAGGGCGGGTTCTCGTCATCCATAACCCAGAACATGCAGTCTTCAACCGGACAATATTCCACGCACGCCGGGGATCCGGCACAGCCCGTGCAGAACTCCGTGATTACAGCAAGCTCTTTCGGTTTTTTCTTGCGCGGAGTTTCAATCCCAACGGACTTCGGCTCGCTTTTTCGCTCCACATGAACCATACGAAGTTGCGAGCCGGCCTTGTCCACTATGAGGATTGCCGCGCGTGTCGTGGCTCCATCCATGAAAAGTCTCCGTCGAATCCCGGCTTCTTCCAGGGTTTGCGTACAAGGGAAGGCAATGCCGCCCCGCTTGACAGACCACTCGTCCGATGATTAAAATATAGCAAATTTCGTAAGCAATTTGCTCTATAAGTTATTGAACTCGGGACGAACCGCTTGCTCGGCGCACGATAATTCGGAAATCAAAGACCTGCGGCCGAGTGTGGAATGCATCGTGGACAAGGTGGGCTGGCCCGGCCCGGGACCCCGATGGTACGCTAATTGAAATGTCCACTTTTGGAATGACTTCCTGAACGGGATAATCAAAGCCATGGCGGAATCCAGCACCAAGGACGTTGCAGTGGCAGGTGCGCCTGCAACCAAGGTAATTCCTTCGACCGACAAGCCGGCCGAAGCTCCCAGGAAACGCGCCCCGGAAGTCGAATCTGCAGAGAAGGGCGCGCTACGCAAGCGACGCCGCTTCGTCTGGAGTTGCATCGCGGCTTTTCTCGGAACTAATTTCCTAATGTTCCTGCGGTTCTTTTTTCCCAGAGTGTTGTTCGAGCCCAGCACCGTATTTACCGTCGGTTCACCCTCCGATTTCGGCTTGGGGGTGGAAACGAAGTTCCAGGAGCAGGACCGAATCTGGGTGGTGCGCAGCACATCGCGGATTTTCGTGATCTTTGCCAGGTGCACGCATCTTGGTTGCACGCCGGACTGGAAGCCGGGAGAGAATAAGTTCAAGTGTCCCTGCCATGGGAGCGGATACGACAGCGAAGGGATCAATTTTGAAGGCCCGGCACCCCGGCCCATGGACCGGGCCAAAGTGGAACTGGATGTCGAGGGTCGCATCGTAGTGGACACGAGCAAGCTCTATTCGTGTCCCAAGGGGGGACGGTGCGAGTTTGACGATCCGGGATCCTACATACCCCTCTAGAAATTGGCGAGCGTTCACACGTTGCCGTCCGCTTTTTCGCTGAAATGACATGGAAAGCGTGTTTGGGTTGAAGCAGGCCGTGAGAACAGGGGTCACGCTGTGTTGACCTTTCGGAATCGATATGAGGGAGGAGTAGATGGCGGATCAGAAAGATGAGCGTTCAGAGAAGAGGGGCGTCTCCGCTCTCCTCGAAGGGGCTGCGGAGGAGGCCCGCCTGCTCAAGGAAAAGGTGCGCGACGAGGTGAAGGCCCTCAAGGAGCCACAGAAGACTCAGCTCTACAAGTCCGTTTTTCGCGTCAAGCACGACGAATCCGTGCGCTCACGCGCTCTCGGCGTTCTAACCAACGTTTTCCTTCACCTGCACCCCGCGAAGATCAACCGCGACGCTGTCCGATACAACTACACGTGGGGCATGGGCGGCATTTCTTTCTACCTGTTCATCGTGTTGACCTTTACCGGCGTCCTCCTGATGTTCTATTACCATCCCACGAAGGTTCAGGCGTTCAGGGACATCCTCTACCTCGAGCACGACGTTCCCTATGGCAAGCTTCTGCGCAACATGCACCGGTGGGCCGCCCACCTGATGATCATAACGGTTTGGATACACATGCTTCGTGTTTTCCTGACCGGATCGTACAAGACGCCGCGTCAGTTCAATTGGTGCGTGGGAGTCTTGCTGCTCGTGCTGACGATGCTGCTTTCATTCACAGGATATCTTCTACCCGACGATCAGCTAGGCTTCTGGGCGGTCACGGTAGGAACGAACATGGCACGGGCCACGCCGCTGCTGGGTCACGAGGGTCCATTCGGCCCGGCTCTGGGAATGACCCCGTACAACGATGTGCGCTTTGCCCTGCTCGGCGGATCGATCGTGGACGCCAACGCCCTGCTGCGGGCCTACATCTGGCACTGCATTGCCATACCCATCATTGGAGCGGTCTTCATGGGCGTGCATTTCTGGCGTGTTCGGAAGGACGGCGGCATCTCGGGCCCGGCGCCCGTGATGCTCGAGTCGGAGATCAAAGAACCTAGGAAACACTGACGACCTGTCCCATAGGAGATTGGATATGGATTGGCATCAGATCTGGCAGATCGTCTCGGCACCCGACAACGTGCCGATTGTGGGCTTGCTATTCCTGGTTCCCTTTTACCTTTGGTACGGGCTGCGCCAGTCGGTTGCCAACGACAGGCTCATAGCCCAGCTGGAAACCGATCCCAAGCTTGCGGCCACGCACCATCGCAAGACTCAACCATACAAGGCCGGCTGGGTAAAGGAGGTCCACGTCTGGCCGTTCCTGCTGAGGATTGAATTTCTCGCCGCCATCATCGTTACTGTCATCCTGCTGGTGTGGTCGATCACAATCAACGCTCCACTGGAAGAGCCGTCGAATCCCAACCTCACGATGAATCCGGCCAAGGCACCCTGGTATTTCCTGGGTCTGCAGGAAATGCTGGTCTACTTCGATCCGTGGATGGCGGGTGTGGTCATGCCCACACTGATAATCATAGGGCTGATGGTGATCCCATACATTGATGAGAATCCACTGGGGTCCGGGTACTACACCTTTCGCCAGAGGAAGTTCGCCATTTTGACCTTCTGCTTCGGATTCGTAGTGCTTTGGCTCGCGATGATTTTCATCGGTACCTTCATTCGGGGGCCGGGCTGGATGTGGTTCTGGCCGGGTCAGACCTGGGACCACAATCGGCTGATATTCGAGGTGAACCGCGACCTTCCTGATTTGTTCGGAATTCACAGCGTTGCGGGCAAGTTCATCCTGGGCGGCGCGGCGGTTCTTCTCTTTTTTGCGCTGGCCGGCTGGTCGGTTCACAAGCTTTGCACTCTGACCGGGTTCAACAAGAAGATCTTTCAGAGGATGAGCTTGCTCCAATATGTGACGATGCAGATTTTTCTGACCACAATGCTCGGGCTGCCTGCAAAGCTTCTCCTGCGGCAGCTCTTTCGGATCCACTACGTCTGGATCACGCCTTGGTTCAACATATAAACCGGAAGTGTCATGTACGAGTCTCTCGGCGGGCCACGCCGGGACTCAAAGAACACCGCGGATTTCAATAGTAACTCGGGTATGGGATGATGTCCGAAAATTCTCCGATCGAAAAGGATCCTGTCGTCGGTAAGTCCCTGAGCCTGCACCTTCTGGTCTCGACGTTGCTTCTTGTCGCCGGCATGATCTGGGCTCTCTATGACGAAGCCTATGGCTTGCGTCCGTGGAAGAGATATCAGGATCGCTTTGTCAAACTCTATTCTGCCTACCTCGAGGGCGTGAAGCCGAAGCAGGCCACTGCAGAGAAGGCGATCCGGTCGTCGGACGAATTCCGGAAGCTGGCCGATGAGATAAAGACCCTTGAAGATGCTGCTATTCCGCGCCTGCGGCAGATCGATGAACAGGCCAGTCTGACGGATCGCCGGATTGCTGCGCTGAGCGACGTTTTTCAAACGGCTCGCTCGGAGATCACCGCTCTCACCTACGAAATGGAGACTGCCACGAGCCAGTCATCCAAAGATCGGCTGAAAAGGAAAGTTGAACAAGTGAAGGAAGGGCCCTTCGCCCTGACTTTGCCGCAGGCTTCCGGGCAATTTGATCGTGTGAGTCTTAATTACGCCCAGCTCGAACTCGAATACAATCACCACAAGGACGTCAAAGCCGAACTGCTGTCGGAGCGCGCGGGGATCACCAAGAAATCCACCGAGCTGCGTCACAAGCAGGACGATTATCTCAAAGACCACCTGAATGGTTTGACCGAGCAGCAGATCGATGGACTCCTCCGCAAGATGAAGCACTTTGAGGTGGAGATAAAGCAGATTAACGTGGCCGGTGCCGGCCTTGTAGACCGCTGCGAATCGTGCCACCTGGGGATCCGTGAGCCGGTTTCACTCACCGCCGAAAAGATGGGAGGAGAGCGTGCCTTCACCAGCCACACTCACCCGGAATTGCTGCAGATTCATGATCCGGAGCGCTTCGGCTGCTCACCCTGCCACGGAGGGAACGGACGCGCGACAACCAGCGTCCAGAAAGCTCACGGCCTTTATGAGCATTGGCTCTGGCCCCTCTATCCGAAAGAAAACTACGAAGCCGGCTGTAACCAGTGCCATACGGCGGATTTTGTTCTCGCCGGAGCAGATACTCTGAACGCCGGCAAGGATCTCTTCAGGCATCGCGGCTGCATTGGCTGCCATCGCTATGAAGGCTTCGAAACCGAGCCCGAGCAGTCTCTCGCGGTGGCTCAGTCGATTCAACAAATGGAACTGCAGCGGCAGGCCGATCAGCGTGACGTGACCCGTCTCATCGAGCAGGGGGATCAGGCTTCCGACGGCAACGAGGCCAAGCGGCTCTACGCGCAAGCGGAGAACCTTCGCGTCTCGATCAGTGGGGTGGATGCGAAGATCGAAGAACTCGGGAAAGAGTCGAAGAGCCTGATGATGGAGGTGAAAAAGGTCGGCCCCAACCTGAAGGAGGTTCGCGCCAAGCTCCGCAGAGACTGGATTCCTGTCTGGCTGGAGAATCCGCCGGCATTTCGTCCGACTACCAGAATGCCCCGCTTTCGACTGGATCCGCAGGAGCGCCGGGCGATCGCCGCATTCATCTGGCAATCGGGCATTCAGGGTGGAGTGCCCGCCCAGCAACCGGGCGATCCGGTGCAGGGCAAGGAGCTGTTCGAAACACGCGGCTGTATGGCCTGTCACTCCGTCGGAGAGGGGAATGAGGCTGTCGGTGGAACTTTCGCAGCCAACCTGAGTCGCATCGGAGAGAAAGCCAACTACGATTATCTGGCTCGTTGGATCCACAACCCGCGCGAGCGCCTGCGGCCTTACTGTGCCCAGGAGAAGCGGGACATCGCTCCGGAAGAGTACGAGCGCAAGGGGATTCCTTACCAGGCAGACCTGGATCACGCCCAGTGTCCCAACGACGGCCGCGAGCTCCAGGTTGAACAGATGACGGTGATGCCGAATCTTCGTCTCTCCTGGGACGAAGCCAGGAACATCGCAAGCTACCTGGTGACTCTCAAGCGGGCCGACGCCGCCTATCCCAATGCTGATTACCTCGATGATCCACGGTTGAAGGACCAAGGGCAGTTCCTGGTGCGCCATTATGGCTGCGCCGGGTGTCATGAGATTGCCGGATTCGAAGACGAAGGCAGAATCGGCACGGAGCTCACCAAGGAGGGAAGCAAGCCCATCGACAGGTTTGATTTCGCCCTCCTGACCCGGGACGCAGAAACCCGGGATTGGTACAACCATAAAGGCTTCTTTCAGCACAAGCTCGCCGATCCGGCTGTCTTCGACAAAGGCAAAGAGAAGGCTCCGCTCGATCGCCTGAGGATGCCGGATCTGCACTTGAACAAGGAAGAAATTACCGCACTGACCACCTTTCTCCTGGGCAGCGTGGATTCACAGCTCCCGGAGGATTATGTTTACCGCCCGGCTGACTCCCGTCGGGATATTCAGGACGGCTGGTGGATCGTCAAAAAATACAACTGCGTGGGATGTCACCAGATCGAGGTGGGCCAGAAGTCGGTGCTCATGACACTGCCGCGCTATCAGAGCCCGGACTGGAAGGATCAATTGCCGCCGATATTAATTGGCGAAGGTGCTCGGGTGAATCCGTCCTGGCTGCTCAATTTCCTCGGCAACCCCGCTCTGAACGATACGAATACAGACCGGAACGGTGTGAGGTCCTATCTGAAGGTGCGTATGCCCACCTTTTACCTATCGCCACGGGAACGGCGCAAGCTGGTAAGATTTTTCGACGCGCTGTCCTCCCAGCCTCTCCCCTATGTTCCTACCACGCTGGAGCCCCTAACCGAGTCCGAACGCACGTTGGCTCGCACCCTCTTCACCAGCCAGGCGGCCCCGTGCTTGAAATGCCATGCAACCGGGGATTCTGCACACGACCGCTTTGCCACGGCGCCGAACTTCCTGCTTGCTGCAGAAAGACTGAAGCCGGGCTGGGCAAAACGGTGGATGCTGGATCCTTCCATGATAAGCCCAGGAACGGCGATGCCCTCCGGCCTTTTCAGGCAGGAGGGATCGCGATGGGTTTTCGCCGGACCAACCCCCGATAGTTTCAAGGGATACAGCAAAGACCATGCGGACCTGCTCGTCCGCTATCTGTTCGAAATCACGCCGGAGGAGCAGCGTCGCCTCCTTGGAGCTCGCAGCGCATCGCAAATCTCCCCCCCAGTCCACAGTGGATCTGCCTCTCGCAGTGCGGGAGCGGATTCCGGAAAAGCATCCAAACCCGTCGGGCAGGGTCACATCGCAGAACAAACGAACTAGTGTCGCAAGAGTAGGCGGGTGCCGGATCATCGCAGGCCCTTGGAGGGGCCAGAGCAAGGAGCCGGGGCGCAAAAATTGACGATTTACGATTGACGATTGAAAGACCAGCCGGGCGTTCAATCGAAAATCGTCAATCATGAATCCTCACGCCCGGGCAAGGGCCCCTTCGGAGCGCTCTCTGCGCGGCAAGGAGTCCCGCAAAAGAAACTGATTAAAAGCGAAAGGTAGGAGGCAAATATGAAGCAGTGTAAGACACTGGCGCTTTCCCTTTGCATGTTGCTGCTACTGCTGGCCTCTTGCGGCAAAAAGGAGGGTGAGGTCACCGAGCAGAAACAGCCGGAGACTTCCCAACCGCAGGCCGCGCAAATCGATCCGGCAACGGTGGCAAGCGTTACCGGCAAGGTTGTCTTCACCGGCGAGAAACCCAAGCTCAGCCGGCTCATGATGGATCAGGATCCCGTCTGCACGCAGCGGCACAGCTCGCCGGTCTTTGCAGAGGACGGAGCCGTAAACGGCGATGGGACGCTTCCCAACGTGTTTGTCTATGTCAAGGAGGGAGCGGATAAGTACTCGTTTCCCACGCCTGCCGAAGCCGTTGAGTTGGACCAGGACGGCTGTATGTACAAGCCGCATGTACTCGGCATACAGACAAATCAGACGCTGAGGATCCTGACAAAGGATCCTACGACGCACAACATTCACCCGATGCCCAAGGACAATCGCGAGTGGAACATGTCACAGCCGCCCGGCTCCGCCCCACTTGAACAGAAATTCGCGCGGCCGGAGATCATGGTTCCTGTGAAGTGCAACCAGCACCCTTGGATGAGGGCTTACATCGGCGTCACCAAAAATCCGTTCTACGCGGTAACAGGCACCGATGGAACTTTCACAATCAAAGGGATTCCGCCGGGAGATTACACCTTGGAAGCCTGGACAGCGACGTTCGGCATCCAGGAACTCAAGGTCACACTGGCGCCCAAGGAAGCAAAATCCGTTGAGTTCACGTTCAAATCTCCGAGCGGATCTTAGGGCTCGCTCAAGAATAAATTCACGTTCCGGCGCGAGCACCGTCGCGCCTGCGGCGCTCCTGGGGCGGGCAGATGCGAGGCGCCGCGACGCAGGCGATATCGGTATATATCGTCGAGGAGCGGCAACGA
>DASQID010000549.1:0-2452 GCA_035631775.1 Acidobacteriota bacterium | reverse complement strand
GGCATGGTCGAATGAGCTGTCTATTTCTTCATGCCCTTCATCTCTTGTGCGCCTTGGTGAAGGATGAGGTGGGTTAGATCTCCCTTGTCGTTCTTAAAGAACTCCACTTCGGCATCCACGACTTTCAGGAAGAATTTCGTCTCTGACTCGGCAAACAGCGGAAACTTGCCTTGTCCGGTCGCCTGTGTCATCAGCTGACTGCCCTCAAGAGTCATCACGATATCGAAATTCGGCATCAGCTCATAGGTGCCGACATATTTTTCCAGAATGGCCTGCGGAACTGTGATTTCCTTTCTCTCGGAAGGCAATACGACATTCTCGCCGTGAGCTACTCCCGCGAGCTTGCTGGCGATTGCCTCTGGCGCTTGTCCGTTCAGATTGGCCAGCACGACGACAGTCAGCTTGTCCTCGGGATAGTACGCGAGGAGAGTGTTGAAGCCCTCGATCCCGCCGCCGTGATCAATCAATTTGTGCCCGCTGGATTGATGTACCCCGAGCCCAAAGGCGTAATCGTTCTTGAATGGCGTTGTCATCTTCTGGAGGGACGCGGCGGACAGCAGTTTGCCACCCATTAAGCCTTGTTCCCAGCGCAGCAGGTCTTCCGTCGTCGAGTAGAGCGCGCCTGCGGACAAGGGTATGGTCATGTCGATGTAACCGGCGTTGGTTATCCCGTTCGGGCCGGGCGTGTATCCCGAAGCTCGATGCAGGATAATTTCGGAATTGGAGTCGTAGCCTGAATCCTTCATTCCGAGAGGGTTGAAGATGTTCTCCTGCACGAATTGCCGGTAGCTCTGCTGAGTGATCTTCTCGATCAAGTAGCCCAGCAGGACATAACCGGAATTGCTGTAGTTCCACTTTTCTCCCGGCTGAAATTCGAGCGGCTTGTCGCGAAAGCGCGCCACGAGCTGCTCGGGAGTTGCCGCAGTCGCTTCCGTCGAATGATAGTCAGGGAATCCGGTGAAGCTCGGAATGCCGGAAGTGTGCGTCAGGAGATGGAAGATCGTCACCTTATCCCATGCCGCCGGCGCATCCGGCATGTATTTCTTCACCGGATCCTCAACCTTCAATTTTCCGCGCTCTTCAAGGAGCAGGATGCAAGCTGCCGTAAACTGCTTGGTGACCGAACCCAGGCGAAATTTGGTGGCAGGTGAATTAGGCACATCCCATTCCAGATTTGCCGATCCATAACCCTTGCTGAACAAAACCTTCCCGTCGCGAGCTACCAGGACCGATCCCATAAATTGTTTCGTATCGACATAGGAGCGCACCACCTGCTCCATGCGGGAAACATTGTCCTGCGCCAGGCAGATACTCGACAACAGGAGAGCGATTGCGGCCCTTCGAAGCATGGGCACTCCTTCGACCTCAGTCGGATGCGCTCGGACTGTGGTTTGATTGCTGGACTGAGACCGGGGCAATTATAGTCTGAGGAAAAATCGGTGGCAGCGAATGAGTAGCCCGTCGCACAGGAGTATCGGACCTTTGTTTGCGGCAGCCGTGAATCTTCTCGCGATTGAAACCGCCCGTCGCCTATTTTTGAATGGACTCCATGTGCTTGGTGATGGCGTCTAACCGTACTTCCCCCCAGTCCTGATCCGCTTCGACCTGGTGGAAGATCGGTCCCCAGACTGGCATCTCTCGATTGCCGTGGGCGGTGATGCCGGCTTCATTCCCTTCAACGATCGCCCTGACCTGGTTGTAGGGGAACTTCCCGCCATTCCGTTGTGAGATCCGAGTCAGGTCCGGTACAGCATGCTTTAGAGAAGCTGATGCTGGTCCATGTCCTCGCCCATCAGTTCCATGACAAGCTGCACAGTGGTATTGAAAAATCTTCGCGCCCTCGACGGGGTTACGCTCCGAAGAAGTTGTCTTATCCTTCTGAGCTCCTGGCAGGAGAACGGCCGGTAGAAGAATGCACAGAAGTAGCAGTGACCATCGTTCTTGTTGATGCATTGCGCTCCTCCACACAACCACTTTCGATCAAGGTGCCGAGAAACTCCCTAACGTCGCCTGCTGGGAGCCGCGTCCCGGTAGCGAGAAACCATTCTGCGCGAAAGCGAAATCTGATCGACACCCATTGAGAAGTGGCCCGACTCCCTGCCGTCGGGTTACGGCTGGGCGAGATGCCCTCGCCCGTTGAGGAGCCGGGCGCACTATTGCGGTATTCAGTTTGCTGGACCTCCTCCTGCGACGAATTAGAGACCCTTGCTGTCTCCCCGTCTGTGATGTTCATCACCCGCATTGAGTCTAACGAGTGTTGCTCCTCCGGCCGGGCTTTCGCTTTAAGGGACTATAATCATTCTTGAGAGCGGGAACGCCCGCCTGGACGGCCCGAGGTGGTTTATGACGCTGACTGTCGTGGCTGTTATCTTCGCAATTTTCGCAGTTGGTCTGATCGTGCTTCTGATCTACAAAAGCACACTTACCATGCACAGGGATGACCAGTTGTTTC
>DASQID010000548.1:0-5084 GCA_035631775.1 Acidobacteriota bacterium | reverse complement strand
CCGCAGATGCTCCGTGGACGCCCGAAACTTCTGCACCGCATTCCAATCGAACACCTTTTGCGACAGATATCCGCGTGCGTCCTGGACGCCGAATGGACCCACAACCATGGGGATGCCGGGAACATTGAAATTCAAGCCCTGCGCCTTGAGGTTGATTTGCTCGACAGTCTGAGCGAGTGAGACGTTGATGTCGGGGAGGAGTTCGCTCAAGCTCTTGAGGCGTTCTGCCCGGGCTGCGCGTGTGTCGATGTCGCTCTCGACAACTCCCAGGTTGTACCTCAGGCCGCGCTCCAGTGCGTCGCGGATCGAGAGGCTCACAACTGTACCTGTGGCCTTACCCGAGGGCAGACTGCCCAGGAACGGGCTTTGTGTTCCGAGTACGCTGGAAACCGCGGAGGAGACAAGGGATTGATTTTGTGAGGCAGCATCCTGTGCGCGGAGTGGATGGATTGCGCCTGCGCAGCACAAAATGATGAGGAACAGCCTTCCCAAAAACCTGCACAGAGGGCGTCTGCTCTTGCCTCTGAGAGTTTTCAACAGTTCCTTTGTGTACACGCCGCTGGCGACAAAGAACGCGTGTTCCTGCATCATCGCGAGAAGGACGTTCTCTCCCTCCTCGTCAATGAAGGTCACATTTTCCAAATCGACGACGCACTTGCGTCCTTTGCGGGCTTCGTGTGCCTTTGCCCAGCTGGACATGAGCTCGGAAACGCTCGAGCCTGTCAATTGGCCCTGCAATACCCACTTTTGCTCGGCGGGGACATCAATCACGGTAATCTTCAGCATGATGCCATTTCCTTTCTCGTCTCAGAGAACAGCACCATGCGTGCCAGTGTTGATAGATTCGATGGGACCGCCGTAAGGGATTGACCGGCGTGGAATTGGGGCTAGATCAAGGAAGCCTGACGGGAGGAAATGTCGGGAGATTCGACACTGTCTCGACAGCTGTCGATGCTTTATGACACTTGGGCGGGCGTGATGCCCAGCTTTTTCATGCGCGAAATCAACGTGGTGCGCTTCAGTCCAAGACGGGCGGCCGCCCCATTCGGGCCTCCGACGCGGCCCGCTGTTTCCTTGAGCACCCGGAGAATTTGGTCCCTCTCACTGGAAGAGCCGGCCGTTGCACTGACCCGGGAAGAGCCGTCACTCAATTCAGAGACCGGGACATTGAGTACGCTGCCTGCCGTGAGAATCACCGCGCGCTCGATGACGTTTTCCAGCTCGCGCACGTTTCCCGGCCAATGCCACTGCCTCAGCCGGTTCATGGCTCTGGCAGGTATGGACTCGATCCGTTTTTCCAGGCGTCGGGCATATTTCTGCGTAAAGTGGCGGACAAGCATTGGGATGTCCTCCGGTCTCTCGCGCAGTGGAGGAATGCGGATGGGAAAAACATTCAACCGATAATACAAATCGCTACGGAAGAGGTTGTCCGCGACCATTTTCTGCAGATCCCGGTTCGTTGCCGCGACGAGCCGCACATCGACTTTCTTGGTCTTGGTATTTCCCAGCCGCTCGAATTCGCGCTCCTGCAGTGCCCGCAGGAGCTTCGGCTGCAGTTCCAACGGGATGTCTCCCACCTCGTCAAGGAAAAGTGTTCCCTGATCCGCAAGCTCGAAGCGGCCGATCTTCTGCGACACGGCTCCTGTGAAGGCGCCCCGCTCATGCCCGAAGAGTTCGCTTTCCAGCAGCCCCGTCGGTATTGCAGCGCAGTTCAGTTTAACGAACGCTCGATCCCTGCGGCGGCTGTGATAATGAATGGCGCGCGCCACGAGTTCTTTACCGGTACCTGTCTCGCCCAGCAGGAGCACTGTCGAGTCGGTAGGTGCGACCGTCTCGACCTGACTCAATGCGTGACGCAACGCAGAGCTTGCCCCCACGATCTCCTCGAAGTTCAATTCGCTGCGGATTTCGTCCTCCAGGTATAGCTTCTCCTGGGCAAGCTTGTCCTTGAGGTCTGCAATCTGGCCATACGCGAGCGCGTTCTCGATTGCGATGGCGATCTGACTGGCTACCTGCTTCAGAAATCCGACGTCGACCTCACTGAAGGGTTCCTCCTGGAGGCGGCCGAGGCCTAAAACCCCGAGGACACGGGAACGGGAAATGAGCGGAAGCAGGCAAAGCGATTGGATGCCCTCAAAGGCCACCGAATTGGAGACGTGCAACTGAGCCAGCGCTTCGCCGTCGAAAACAACGGCCTCGCCAGTCCTGAGCACACCGGCCGCATACGTGCCCTCTACCGGAGCAAGACTCTCCTCCTGAACGATCCCCTTGCCTTCCGGAAAATCGAGCGCGTATATCCGCAGCTGATTGGTACCGGATTCCAGCAATGCGACGCCGGTCGAATCACATTTCATGACCTGTCGCACGCTCGCAGAGACGGCACGCAGGAGTTCCCGAAGCTCCAGATTCGAGACGACTGTGTTATTCAGGTCAAGGAGGAGCTTCAGCCTGTCCCTCTCGCTCTGTAATTCCCGGTGCGTGACCTGCAGCGCCTCGAAATTCAGTGCGTCATCGATCGCAAGAGCCACCTGGTCCGCCACGAGCGAGAGAAAGCAGACCTCTTCCTCAGAGTATGCATCGGGATATCTGCTGCCACAGACCAGACATCCTAGTGTGCGGTGGACCGTTTTCAGAGGCAGCGCGCAAACGGATTGGATCCCTTGTTTCCGGACACACTCCATCGAGCGGGGAAAGCGAATCTCCTGATCGACGAACGGAATCAGGAGCGGCTGTTGATGATGATAGACCCACCATATGGCGTTTTCCTCCGGTGTGATTTCGGAGGGAACCGGCACCTCAGGGCGGTCCAGGAGGCTGAGAGTGCGTGGGCAAATTGACTTCGGCATGTCGTCATATAGAAAAAAACTGACGTAGTCCGATGTTACCACGCGCCGAAGTTCGTCCTTGAGAATGCGGAAGAGTTCCCGGGGATCGTGGTGCGCGCTTATCGCTTGCGATACGCGGATCAGTACCTCATAACGGGCTCCGAGCGCAGACCCCGAACCCTTTTGCAGAGTCGCCGACATACTTGTGCTAATTTTAGCCGCGCCTGCACCCGGATACAACCCGCCGGCCCACGGAGCGGCGGCAAGAGCCTGATTATTCAGTATTTCCAATGGACCTCTGACCTGTCGTGATCTTTGAGATTCTTAGCGTCCTTTGCGCCTTGGCGTCTTTGCGGTGGCTTTTTAAGGAGCCACCGCAAAAGCGCGAAGACGCGAAGGAACGTGAGACCCAATTTGGTTGCGGCTATGCCGCTCCGGGTATTTCCAGATTTGACAACATCCGGTTAGAATCGGAAGACGATCCCGGCAGAGGGCTGAGCCGTGTGAGCCGTCACATTTGAATTCAAATCGGCGAGTCCAAAGTCCGGGCGGTTGTATACGAGGCCGCGATATTCGGCCCGGAGAGCGATGTTGTGTGAGATCCTATAGTCCACGCCCGCGCCGTATACAAAGGTTGCTTTCGCCTGGCTGCCGACTTCCGGCACGAATCCACCCGGGTTGCCCGTGGGATCGAAGACCAGGGCGCCTGCGCCTGCAAGTGCGTACGGCTTCAGCCTGGCGGCAGAAACAGGCAGGGTCACGACCAGGGCACCGGTTGCCTGGTGAACATTTGCCTGCACATTGGTGGGTCCGGCCAATGAAAAGCTCTGCTGGGTGCTCCGATCATAGCCATAGCTGGCGTCCGCAGCCAGCCATCGGCTGAAATGGAATCGATAACCAACCAGCAGTCCTCCGGTGTTGGTAGAGTGTTGGGAGATGCCGCTCTCCTGAGAGTCTTTTGTGAAGAATCCCGTGCCCTGAACGCTCAGCTCGTGCCGGTCCTCTACTTGGGCAAGGGCTGCCGATGCAAACAGCAAAGTCGCGGCAAATATACAGGTGGCGATCATGTTTCGTCGCATGACTAAAATCCTCCATATGGCTTCGAAAGTTTCTTCATCACCCTTTTGAAATCCTGAAGGACGCACGGCTTGTGCCATGACCGTGATCGGCCCTGTGCAGGCTACAACTGCCTGACAAAAAAGAGGTTCGTGTTACGCCCTCCACTCCTCTCTCGAGGGAATGTCGAACCTTTCGACTCTTTCTTCGACAGCTGTCGAAGATTTACGACACTCTGCAATCCTGAGATTTGGTACGGACAGTGTTTATGTGCGGGGGGTCATCAGGCCCCCAGGTCGCCACCTTTGGTCGCGACGCGCGCCAGTCTGATTTCTTCCACTGGGATAGAACGCTGGCTTTGGTGGTGCGATTCGAAACACTCACACTTTGCAGATCCTTTCTTTCGGAGCAGTGATACGATAATTGGCTGGTCTTGAGGAGGCGCTGAATGCATAAATATCTAATTGTCCTTTTCCTGGTCTTTGTTGCGGCAGCAGAACCCTCAACTCAGTACGACTGGCCGCAGTGGCAGGGGCCGGACCGGAGCAACCTCTCAACCGAGACAGGATTGTTGAAATCATGGCCACCAGGGGGGCCGCCGGTCGCATGGTCCATTTCCGGATTGGGTTCAGGTTATGGAACCGTGGCCATAAAGGGGGACAAGATATATGTACAAGGGACCCGTGGGAACAATAGTGTTGTGCATGCTCTGAACCGATCCACGGGCGCGGCTGTGTGGGTTCGGGCTCTCGGCCAATCCCTCCCGAATGAGAATGGGGGCGGCCCAAGAGGGACTCCCACGGTTGACGGCGACCATGTGTATGCACTCACGGAGGCCGGTGATCTCGCCTGCATGAATACCCAGGATGGCTCGATCATCTGGAACCGAAACATCCTCAAGGATTTCTCGGCAACAAACATCCAGTGGCTCATAAGCGAGTCGCCACTTGTGGATCGAGACAAGGTTGTCGTCACACCCGGAGGCTCCAAGGCGAGCATCGTTGCTCTGGACAAAACCACTGGGAAAACCATATGGACCAGCCGGGAACTGAGCGATCCCGCCGGGTATTCCTCCTGTGTGGTCGGTGACATTCTCGGAACGCGCATCATAACGACCCTCACCGCCAAGGCGGCTGTCGGCGTGCGTGCGAGCGACGGGAAACTGATCTGGCGCTACGGAAAGGTCGCCAACTCTACGGCCAA
>DASQID010000547.1:0-12896 GCA_035631775.1 Acidobacteriota bacterium | reverse complement strand
GTTTTAATCTCGGGATGCTCCTCCAGGTCCAGGAAAATCAGCTTGCAAACCTCGACACACTCATCGCAGATGTGGACTCCATTGGGACCGGCGAAGAGCTTCTCGACATCTGTGCTGGGCTTGCAGCAGAAATCACAATGCTCCATCTCACCAGGGGGTCCCATCATATCCTTTGCGGCGAAGTATAATCCAATATGCTTCCGCCCTGGCAGTGGCGTCAATGGTTTTGCTGGGTGGAGGCTTGAGACAGGCTCTCAACGTAGATCGAGGAAGGTCAATTTCCTGACAGGCGAAGTGGCGTAGCCGCACACTGGAGAAATAGCGACTGGTCTGTTCTAGTTTCGGAACAGCGAATATCCGCCTCGTCAGAGCCTGAAAATCGCAGCAAACATCAAACCTCTTGGGTCACTTGATAGCTCCTCTCTACGCGACCGTCTCGGTTGGACCTGGACTGAGCAGGATTGACCACGTGTGTGAGCAAAGGGGGACTGACACGCAATGCTCAGGTTGTATAAAATGTCTCGCTTGTGTTATCGGCCATGCACTTGGTATGAGGCAAGCCTCAGAGGGGCTCCACAGGCTCTCGGCGAAGAAGACATGATCGAGTCAGGGAGAGAATCATGAACATTCACACACGCACGGTCGGGGACGTTCGCATTTTGGATATCAGCGGCAAAATCATCCTTGGCCAGGGAACCATGGTCGTTCGAAACACGATCAAAGACCTCCTGCACAGCGGAGTGAAGAAGATCGTCCTCAACCTGGCCGAGGTAAGTTACATCGACAGCTCGGGCCTTGGTGAACTGGTGAGTTCCTTCACCTCAGTTGCCAAGGAGGGAGGGCAATTAAAACTCCTGAATCTGACCACCAAGGTCCGGGAGATTCTGGTGATGACCAAGCTCTTGACGGCATTTGAGGTTTACGATAACGAGCAAGCAGCTGTCCGCTGAGGATTCGGTGGGCGGGGTAGAGCGAGTCGAGTGCGGGAATTCGCACAAAGGAGCAGCGGGCATGAGCAGGACTGGCGAATGAGAAGGACGAGGCTCGTTTCCGATCGAGATTCATGCAAGGCATCCGCTCGTTAGGCCTCCTCCTGTGACCTAAAAGACAGCAATTCTCACACACTTCCGACACTCGGCACGATCTCATGGTGCCGCTAGCTCAGAAAAACACCCGTTCGTCCATATCGCAATCCGATGCGAAATCTCTGATGCAGCGGGCGATTCCGCTGCAACTCGTCCTGGAATTCGGAAATCGGAGACACGGCCCAGGATCGTTTCTACTTTATCGTGGTATTCTGGGTATGGACTGCCTGCCACCGGCCTTCGCGTTTGACAAAGAAATCGACGCTCCTCACCAGTGGCGGAAAATCCTGACCCTTGTATTTTCCTTTCATCGCAGCCGTCATTGAAACAATCGCCGTATCGCCAAAAACATGAGGATTCAGATCGGTCAACTTCACGGATTCGACTTTGTAGGCACCGGCCTTAAAATCTGCCATGGATTGTGCCCGGCTCTGGACCTTCCCATCGGAGGCGATCGTCCACTCTTTCGCCAGGAAACGACCCGTCGCGGCAGCGTCCGATTTCTCGATCGCCTTTGCCAACTCCAGTTCGATCTTTACCAGGGCCTGCTCCTCAGCACTATCGGCTGTGTTGCCGGGCAACGGGCGATTGCTGTTAGCCACGACCGACTGCCATTTCCATGAACCGTCCCCCTGGCGCTGAAAACCTGCGGACCAATTTCCACCACCCTCTATAGGCGCCAGCGTGTCCTGGTTGAATGTGATTCTTTCTGTCCAGGTGCCTGTGGCTAGCGCAAGGTTTCCGCAGACACGAACCTCGGACACCTGGTTGCTGAACTGCGTACTGGCTTCCTTGAAGAACTGCTCAGAGGCTTTACGGACCGCCTCCTTGCCCGATAGGGTCGGCTGGTTGGGAGTGGCGTACATCATCGTGTCCGACATCATGGCCACCACTGCATTGGCATCCTTGGCATTCACGGCCTTTTCAAAATCCCCCAGGCCCTTTTTGATGGCCTGCACATCTGTCGGGTCATCGACCTTCTGAGCACATGCCGAAACCATGAATATCAGGGAAAGCAGAAGCACTACAGATATGGTTTTCATTGCCTGAACTCCTGTTGAAGTCGTTGGATTGTTTTTGGGCCACCTTCCGTTCGATCAGGTGGCTCGTGGGCAAGACTTGCAGGCGCCCCGGGATAGAGTCTTTACTGTGACTTCTTTGCGTTCTGCAAGAAGTCCAGGCCTAGTGGTCTTTCCCTCTTTAGTGGGGGCCAATTGCCGCAATAGGAACGACAAGCCCCGTATTCTATCGAGGCCCCGCGCCAAGGCATCCGCTTATCTGCCCTCCCGAGTCCTCAGGTTCGCACTTGAGAGATTATTCTTCCCGGCCTCTCTAAATCATAGGCGGGAGCCGTTCTGGCAGGATTCTACACCCCAAGAGTAACGGCGGGGCAGACAAATCAACCGTTCGGCCCTATTCGGTGTCTCCGGCAGTCATCGGTGAAGCGGCTAAAAGCTCTCCTATCAGCGTCGGCATCAGAAGATTGGTTATGGTGTATTCGACATCATTCCTGCCTTTGGAGCACATCAACCTCGTTTCGGGAGGCGAGATCACTGGCGGAGTGGAGAGTAGTGGCACAACCCCAGGAGTTGGCCTTGGCTCCCACCGCTGAAGGAGGACGGAGGTGCCGCCGAGAGTCCAACCAAGGTGGATGCTGACGTTTGTTCCAGCTGGCTGAGATGTTCATCCTTTCCCGCCGTCTAAGGCAATCGTCAAAGCCGTCGCCCGTTACTGCATGAAGCTTGGCCTGAACCTGGAAGTGTCCCCCTAACGTGTGCTCATAGGGCCGGGAGGACGGGGCAACCCTACCGGGCAGCGAAGCTGTCGTCTTCGAGAAAGTCGGCGACCTCCCGCAGCATGCGCACAATTCCGGTGTAGTTCATGCTTGAGCCGGCCCAGGAAGCGGGGCCGTATAGCGAGGGGATGTCCGCTTTTTCAGAAAGCTCCCTAAGATAAGCGGCGTGCCGGCGACGCACCTCGGCACTTTGGCCATGGGCAGTTGGATCGTAGGAGGAGAGTTCCTGCCGGAGCCGGTTCCATGTATCAAGTTCGATCAGGCCACGCTCGGAGGTCTCAATATTGAGTTGTTTCCACTGCCAGGCGATGCGGGCGAAGTGATCGGCGCGCGTCGGCGCGGGTGTCGGATCGAGTCCGCTCTCCGAATACCACCCACGCTGCAGCTTGGCGCGTTCGAACTCGCCGTGGCGAACGTGTTCGTGGTACTTCTCGTCGGCGCGCGCCTTGGGATCGTCGTTGAATACGCTCATTGAGAACCTCCGGTAGCCATTGAACGGGCTTGGGACCTCGCAACTCGCGTCCCGCAACGGCGCGGAATGGCGCGCCGTTTGCTATTTGCGAAATGCAGTTAGGCCTAATGTGCGCCCATTTCATCATCTTATGGGAAGAACACGCCGTTTCTTAGGTGGCCCATCTCGGCGAACGAGCTGGAGGACGTTGCCGGAGGCGCGGAGACAAACCTCAAATCACCCACTGTAGCCGTCCATTCCATCTGCGCCGTGTTGCGCACCAATTCGGCAGCAAAGCCTCCATAGACCGGATCCGTGTTCCGGATGTTGACCCGCTCGCCGACCCCGCTCCACGAGACCCTGAACGACACCCGTCCCGCGATGGGCTGAGGTCCGCCGCCGAATATGGCGTTTCCGAGGTTTCCATAATCAAAGATCGGGACGTCCTGGGCCTCCAACGACGCGAGGCCCGCACCAGAGTTGATGGTGATCCCATCGCCGGGGACTTCGATCGTCCAGAACAGGCCCGTCGGAGGGAATGTGGAAGGATTCAAGTCGTGGAGCTGTGCGCCCGGACCGGGCTCATACACGTCCACTCAGACAAAGGCGAAAGCTCCCTGGTGCACGCGCCCGTCCCTGCCTCTGAAGACGCCTTTCACGAAGCGCATGTCCGAGTCTACAAACGGAAGCGTCAGGATTTCACCTGTTGCCATATTGGTCTGTTTTACTTCACCGTTCACGTAGGTAAGGCCGAAAAACCCGTCGAAATCAGTGATTGTCACCGGTTCGGCGTTTATGGGATCGAAACTTCCGTCGGGTGAGGGCCCGAATATGTGGAAGTTGCCCCCCAGCACAGGTGTACCACCCGGAATGGGTACGGGCTCGAACTCCCTCTTCGCCTCGGCCAGCCCTGGCCGCCATGGTGCAGAGCCCAGGAATGCGCCGATCCCGGCCGCCCCGGCTGCAGTACGGGCGAACTGGCGCCGCGACATGGCACGAAGCCGGGAGTGGGAATGATTTGGACAGCCGGAGTCATGACGATAAGCGCCGGCTTTCTTGGCAAATTCTGCCGTGCAAATGCCACTAATGTTCATCACGTCCTCCCTCTGAATTTGCGTTCCGGCCGCGGGGGAACAGACGCTTAAACCGGGCCCAATGCGGCATCTGCCAGAGGTTGGGGCTTAGAGCCATTGAGTTAGGTTGTGCGACGAAAGAGTATGATCGGCCAGAACCCGATTTATGGGAAATCATATATCGAGACACAGAGAAAGGCAAACGCTACGATAGCATTCCTATTGGGGAGTGCTGGGGGTCGTCGGAGCGGTGGTCATCAGTTGCCGTTCGTCTGTCTCCAAGAGCACAGAATTGCGCTCGTGGATCCAGCCGTGAGTTCCGATCTCGTGTCCTTTGGCGGTGATCTGCTTCATGTCGTCGGATACAGTTTTGCCGATACGGAGGGGACGAAAAAGGTCGCCTTTATGTGTTATCTGTCGAGTAGATCCAGGATGCGCTTCATCGCCACCCGGCTCCCGTACTCGCCTTGGGAAAGCCCCGAAGGACTCAGGCGGTCGTCTCGCCGCGAAGGGGCTTGAGGTGACGCCGAGAAGGAATCTCTGGAAAACGCCGTGCCCGCTTCGCTCAACGCACCCGGGCCTCCTGGGCGCGCTTTTGGTAGACCGCGCGGCCTTCAAGAAAAGCCGCGATGGATGCCTCCCTATCCCCCGGTTTTGAGAACCTGGCACTCGTCTTAAGCCATTCGACGCAGTTGTCCAGGTATCGGGCATAGTACTGTGCGTCATCCCAACTGCGGATCGGCCTGCCGTCGCAAATGACATAAACAGGCGACGAGTGTGCGAATACGGTTTCGGGCCGGCGCGTGCCGAAATAGTCGCTCAAGAGGGTGCCGCGGTCGATGTGGACCGTCGAGAATGGGAACGATTGCCGCCGGTAAGGGTCAATGTCCTCGACTGCGCGCGCTGCAATCCAGCAGCTTTGCCGGACGGGGTGTTCGAGATGAATCTCGGCCCGATAGCGGAAGCCGCTCGGGGAAGTTTCTGCGATCACCTTCCCGTTAGTCACGATCTCAAGCCGGTGAAACGGAAGTTGGGATTCGGCTGCGGCATGGATCTGCACGGTCTTCGCCTTGCTCGAGTCGAACCGAAGCTCCGCCCCTGCTTCCTGCCCGTTGATCGTGAAGGAAAGAATCGGGCTATTGGTAACAAAAGTGCGCCCTGCTCTAAGGGCTTCGATCCAGGCCTGATAGGTGAAGTCTCCCTGCACGCGGGCAAAGACGCGGTTCGCTCCCACCGTCACGAAGGTGGTCATCTTGTCGGTGCCGGCGGTCGCAGTCAATCGATACCCGCAATTGAGGAAACGGTACCACAAACGAAGGCCGTCGTTTGCGGCCAGCTCCGGAACAACCTGCTTCATGAAGATGGGAAAATCCCGCGGTTCAAGGACGGACAGGATTTCGAGGCCGTCCAGTTTTTCCATGGCAACATCGAGCGGGCTCTCCACGCCGGGCCAGCTCGGAAAGTGTGCCCAGGAGACATAACCACCCTGGCCATGCACCTGATCACACACGCCCAGATGGAGCGGATAATGGTCGTGCTGCATGGGCTTCACGGGCTCGATTAGCTTCTTGAGGTTCAGGAGGTTCAGGTGCCCGAGTTCGTCGTTGCGGAACTCCTGGTTGACATAGATCAGGCGATTCCCGCTCGATTGTGCGTTCAGTTTCCCTTCGAACCGGTTCTGGTCTTCCGTGAAATCCGAGGTGAGAATATTGGCGACGTTGAGGTCTTCGGCATCCATCTCCAGCCTGCAGGTCTCGGGCGAGATGTGGTGGATATGGATATCCCCGCTGTACCAGCCCCGGGAGGAAAGCCCGGACCATTGCGAGATGGGGACAGTGAAGACGCCATCTCTCAGCTGGTCAGCCGACAGCTCTCCCTCGGCGAAGACATACTCATAGCCCTTGATCACCTGATATTTCAGGGGAAGCCTGCCAGGATCGATCTCGCATGTTCCGTCCATGTAGGCAAAGCGCCGCGACTGGAAACGGACGTCTCCTTCCTGCGCGTTCTCTGGGATTGTCAGAGGGTGCCCGATGGGAACAACTTCGTTGCCCTGTGCATCCGTCAGCCGCACTCGCGCAGCGATGGGACGACCCGACTTTTCGTCGATCACTCTGAATACGACAGGACGGCCTTCCCGCACAGCGGCATCTGAGATGGGCATCAACATTGCCGCGCCCGCGCCTGCCAGCGCCTGCACAAAACTGCGTCTATTTGTGGTCATTTGGGATTTCCTCGACCATTCATGGTCCTGAAGGCGAGCAGACCGAATTTTTGGCAACGACAGGTCAGCGACGGAGTGATTCGAGATCTCGCAACAGGTTTTGTGGGATCGGAGACTGGGGGTTGGTTCGCGCCAATGCTTTCAACTCGCGCTCCGCATCGTCCAGCGCTCCCGCCCGGGTAAACAAGATTCCAAGTAACAGGTGCGATCCCAAATGATCCCGCTGCGCCTGCGACAGTTCCTCGGCCCGCTTCCGGTCCAGCACCTTGAACTTCGCCTCGGGCGCCGGTGGCTTGGGCGAAAGCACTTCCTCACCGTCCGTGAAGGCTTTCACCTGCCAACTGTAGACTCGTCCACCCCCGAGCGACTTGGGAGACGTCCACTCAGTGCCTTTAACCGGCGGTCCTGCAGCGACGGGATTACCACATCTCGTAATAACCTCGCCGCGCCGGCGAATCCGTTTACCTGCAGCGTTGGACCGCGTGTCGCGTCACCGGTGTAGAACTCGACAATGTTTCCGCATCCTCTATCGGGAAGCACAAAAACATAGGTAGTGGAGTATCTTGTTGCGGAAGGAACCTTCCTCGGACATGGTGTATTCATTGTGCAGTCGGTAGAGGTATCGTCAGTTGCCCAGCCATATTTGACAAGGCGTTCGCCGACCTTGAACGAATCTTTCAGATTAAGCCCCTCACAGTAAATCGGACTAGAGAGAACACCCAGGTGAAGCTCCTCTGAAATCACACATTGTCCGGGAATAGGCTCTTCAGATACCCGGTAGGGATGCACGAACACGCTGAAATGAAAATGGGTTTGTGGCTCCTGATTTTCAAATGTGTAATTAGGAACGTCTCCTGGGCCCCGGGTTGCAACGACGTCGGTTGGCACTTGGATGATATACTTGCCGGCGATCTCAACGCTCTTGAGATGAGGCTCCTGCCGGCGGATTGTCCACCGATTGCCTCCATGGCGAGCAATATAGCGAACGGAATTCCTACCATGACTCGTGCTGGGACTGGTGTCAATGTCCTAGGCAGTATGCCACAATTAGACGCCAGGGCGAAGAAAGGTCCTAGCGGAGATTGCACCTTCCCGAGGTGCCCGTTATTCAGACAAGTGATGATTTTCTTAAGACCCGGAAGGATTAACAACCTAGTATGTAAGTGGTCTATAATATAGAACGCCTTGGGGAATTCCTAAGAGCTGCGATGCGAAGCTGTTCTGAACTCATACTTCGGGCGTATTTCCTTCCCTCGCATTCCAGCTCTACCAGTTGCGCTCATTGCCATCCCACTTTCCTCAGCTCAGGTCATTGAAAAGCAGTGTCTTGACGCAGTTTGCAGCATTTTGATGCTTGAATGCAAACCACCAATCGACGCAGCGCATTGTCGATCAGATGAGGCTTGCCAAGCTTTCGTCTATCCATTTGGGGGAGGCGTTATGAAAGTCAATCTTCCAATTCCCGCGACCAAAGGCGTCATTGCCATCAGATGGACGGCACGATCTTTAGCCGCCGTTGGGATAATTATCTGGGGTTTCGCATCGGTCAGCCGCCTATGCGCGGCAGGTATTCCTGATGCCACAAGGCCCATATCAGTCGTTGCGTTTTACGGACAGATAGCTCCTGGTACTGGAGGCGCACGAATCGCATCACTATCCCAAGGAATGCTCAATAATGTCGGCCAGATCGGGTTTTCCTCCGATTTGACGGGCGGGAGCGCTGCTAAAGGTGCGTTCCTGTATTCACATGGACAAATCTCTCCGATTGCGCTTCAGGGACAGGCTGCACCGGGGGGCTCACCGGGTCTGACGTTTAGGGCCTTCAGTGCGCCCTTTGTCAATGATTCCGGCGATGCGGTTTTCGTTGCGTTTGTCAGCGACAGCGGGCCGACCGTCTATGCAGTATATCTGTTCTCCGGAAACCAGCTGACCAAGGTTGCAGACAGCACGATGTCCGCGCCGGGGGCTCCGGGACGGAACTTCTACCTTTTCAGATCTCCCCAGATAAACAATCGGGGAGACATCGTCTTCGAAGCCGATCTTGATTCCAGCCCGCCGTTAAATGGCCTTTGGATGGTGTCTGGGGGCGTTCTGAAACCGGTCGTGCTCGGGACTGACATGATTCCGGGAACCGGTCAGACATTTGGATCCATCCTTGATTCATTCTCCTTGAATAATCTTGGCGACGTGGCTTTTGCAGACTACACGGGGAATGGGCCCAATGGGATTTTTCTCTACTCGCAGGGATCGATAACCCCGGCCGTTGTCGGATCACCGGCGGTGCCCAACTCGTCTCTGGTCCTAAATTTGAAGGAGAATCCGTGCGTCAATGACCGACGCGAGATCGTCTTCGTCAACAATTATTTCGTCAGCGGTCCCGCACGTTCATCCGCCCCCAACGCGCTGGTCCTATGGAAGTCGGGGAATCTGCAGAAGATCGCGATGATGGGAGATCCCGTTCCGCAGTTCGGTAACGCGGTGATCGGCAACGACCTCGGAGATGTAAGAATCAACAACAATGGAGTTATCAGTTTTCGGATCAGGGTCTACCCAAGCTCAGGTGAGACTCCGGAGGCTATCTTTACCGTGGAGAACGGGAAATGGAACTTCATCGTGTCGGAGGGCGATACCTTGACGGACATCGGCAGGTTCGACTTCCTCGGGGAAGTTATTTTGAATGACCGAGGAGTGATGACCTTCGTCTCGAACATGACGGGCGGTTCGTTTGGGCTTTTCACTGTGGGTGCTCTGCCCTATCGATACTTCCTCCCGCAGGTGGCAAATGGCACGAGCGATTCCGGTTCCTGGCGCACGACCAGCATTCTCGCGAATCACTCGACTTCCCCGGCCACTGCGTCCGTCAGCTATTGGAGTGACGATGGCACACCGCTGAGCCTCACCATTCAGGGGCAGACCTCGAGCCAGTTTACCTACACAATCCCGCCCGAAGGAAGCCTTAGAGTCCAGACAGATGGCGCGGGGAGTCAGAAGACAGGGTGGGCTCTGGTGCAGTCCGATCAGGCGCTCTCCGGCATCGCCCTGTATGCATTCTTCGACAGTGGCGGCAATTTCGTCGACGAAGCCGGAGCCCCTTTTAGCCTGGATTTCGGATCCATGTCGATATTCGCGGAAAACCAGGGTAACACTTACACCGGTCTCGCTCTGGCGAACCCCAACTCCACCGGGGCAACGGTGACCTTGACCCTGAAGGATTCACAATCCGCAGTGGTAGCCACAACCCAATTCAATCTGGCTGCGAATGGTCACGTGGCCAAATACCTTACTGAGTTTTTCACCGGCGCAAACATTCCAGCGAGTTTTCAAGGGACAGTGGACATTATGAGTACCCAGCCCCTTTCCGGCTTGACGCTGCGCCAGCATAATTCCGACTTTACCTCGTTGCCAATCATTCCTTAGTGACGAGCGGATCCTGGTCATTCCGCGATTCGAACCGGGTACGCCTGTCGTCCAACAAGGAGGCGTTTGACTACCTGGATACATCAATATTGAGGCGAACCTTTACGATTGGCCGCATCCTATCGGTTCTTTTGCGGAGGCTGACATGAAGTGGGGATGGTTCTCGATTCCCTTCTTGCTCTTGACAGCGTCCTCGCCGCCACCCCAAAGAGTCCCACGACACTGCCCGGACAACGCGTCTACGTCGTGGCTGTACGTGATGCTCGCTGAGACGCGCCATTCAGCAAATAACGGGATCCCCCTGCTGTTCTCGTCTGTACGATGCCCTCGATCTGATCATGACGGAGCGTATGAGTGGGATTGCAGGGCGCAAGGCAATTGTGCTCCTAACATATGGCGAAGACACCTGTAGCCGATTGGTTGGTGGAGATAAGGTCCTGGCGAGGATCGAGGAATTTGGAATACCGATATATATCGTGCAGTACGAAGCCAGATCCTGTCCGAAGAGCTCGACTGATTTTCTGGTTAGACTCGCAAGTGAGAGCGGCGGACGATACTTCCGCGCAAACAGCATCCGCAATATTGAAGAGGCCTTATCACGAATTGCCGACGATCTGCAGGGCCACTACACGATTTGTTACTACCCATCGAACCCATCCAATATTGTCGGATATCGGCAGATCAAGGTGAATGTCGATCGTCCAGAGGTCAAGATACGCGCACGCACTGGATATCGGGTGAACTTCTGAGGTCATATCCTGCGGAGTGGCTGCCGCTGCGCTGAGCTTGGTGCTGCTTGCCCTGACTATAATCGTCTACGCCTGGCGTGTACGCGGCAAGTGAGCCTTCAATCGGAGTCAGTCAGGCTCTCTCATGTTGCCGGCCAAGGGGGCACAGGCTCCATTTTGTGGACATTCAGGTTGAACTTATCTAGGCTGAGTTCATGAGCCGGCCCGACACCATACGGGCGTTGGAGCGTCGAAAGGGGGAGTCATGCGCAAGTGGGGCATTGTGATAACAATCGCATACATCCTTATCGTCTTGGGCCTCCTGGTCCCGGGAGCAACCTTGATCGTGAAAGGCCAAGGTAGCGTCCTGGCCCCTTACAAGGAGTGGGTGATTTGGATTCCGATTGCTATCGTCGTGATCGGCCAAGCGCTTCTCCTCTTCCTGTCTGTGGATAGTTCGTGGCGCCGACTCAAGCCGCGCAGCCATATTCTGGTTTCCTGCTTCGTCACAGGCGCGTTTTTGGCTCTCCTGACAGGCGCCGCGATCTTCTCTCTGGGAGTGGGAATTTGGGGCGACCACTTCGGAGACCGCTTCTTCGACGAGGGCGCGAGTGTTTTTCTCTTCTGGGGAGCACTCTGGGTGGTCTGGTTAGTCGTGTTTTATCTGTATTTCCGCAATTCAACCGACGTGATAACACGGGCTACTTCGTGGCTGCTCAAGGGCAGTGTCCTGGAGCTGCTGATCGCCGTTCCGTCTCATGTCATCGTGCGACGGCGCGATGATTGTTCAGCGCCGGTGGTGACCAGTTTCGGCATCGCCACAGGGATCGCCATCATGTTGCTGTCCTTCGGTCCAGCGGTGCTTCTGCTTTATAAAAAGCGCCTGGACGAATACGCGAACCGCGCATCCGCACCCAAATAGCGAACGCCTGCCGATTCCACCGGCACATTGCGGTAGTTAATCCTCTACTGGGTCCGATAGGCTATGGTTTGCGGCGGAGATGAGTTCTGGAGTAGACCTCAAATTCTTTACCTGGCGCAGCCAGTTCGAACACCTCCTCGAATTCGCCACTTCCTAGGATGTGGTAGGTTTCTCTCGCGCGCCATCCGGGGGTTATGTTTTCGATCGCTTCGCTGACGAACACAAGCGTCTTGGGGTCTCGTGTCGGCTCCATCGCGTACTGATTGACGAATCCTTCAACGTGGAATTGGCGATATATGACAGTTTTGCGCCCTTTGTCATAACTCATCAGTCCCAAGTCCTCATGAGTTTCACCCTTTGGGTTCTTATCCCGGGGAGCCCATCGCGACACGTTTTTCGCCTGAAGGAATTTGCCACCCAGGATGAATCGGTATTCCCGTTCTACTACCGACTTTCCCGGTTCTCCGGTGCCTGTCCCCTGCCATCGTCCCGCAAAGAATCCGACAATCGCCTGGAGTTCGTCCTTTGTTGCTGATTGTGGGAAGGGTATGCCAAAGAGAAGAAAGGCAAGAATCGCAACTGTCATGACGCCATCCTAATGGACACAAAGCCCAGAGCACAATCACGTTCACTGTCTATCCGCCACCACGGCGCTTATATATAATCACAAAATGGCTATGCTTCGGTGTCTAGTGCCGGTGGTGGCAATCGCCCTGACCGTTGGTGGGCAGACAGCCGATCAGGACTATTGGAACAAAATCTTCGGCGGAAAGGAAGCGCACTTCAATCATGCGCCTAGTCGGCTGCTTACCCTCGCAGTAGTTGACCGCAAGCCGGGCAAAGCAGTCGATCTGGGCATGGGCGAAGGCCGAAACGCGATCTTCCTTGCACAGCGGGGATGGCAGGTAACCGGTGTCGACCTGTCCGATGTAGGCGTCGCTCAAGCAAAGAAGCGGGCGGCGGAGTTGGGCGTTCAGCTGGAAACCGTCGTCGAGGACTTGGACAAATACGATTTTGGCCGAGAGCGATGGGATCTGATCACACTGTTCTATATGCACGCTTGGTATCACCTATCAACGCTGGACAGCGCACGCCGCCTTCTGGACGCGCTCAAACCCGGTGGTCTGTTGGTTATCGAAGGCTTCGCCGGCGGTCAAGTGGGCTACAAGACGAACGAACTGCTGGGAGCCTTTTTCGATCT
>DASQID010000546.1:0-3522 GCA_035631775.1 Acidobacteriota bacterium | reverse complement strand
CCGCGCCGCGATGGTATATGCGATTGTGCCTTCCTCAGTCACTCTCTAAATCGCTGCGTTGGTACATGATGAGCTGCCAAACATTCCTCCTCTCGGAGGATTTCTCTTGGGCGCATCCCAGTATCGCGCAGGCGCCAAGGCAGGACCCCGAATCGGCCTTGAAAACAGGGCCATGCCTAAAAGGTAACCGTGCGACTCCTCTGCTATCACCCGGGAGTGACAGACGAGGTCACAATCCTCTTCGCTTCCTCAAGGATCTTTTCGCGCAGGTGGTCCGGCCTCACAACTCGAACACCACTGCCAAAATTCAGGATCCAACCCACCAACTCAGGCGTGTCCGATACATGAAGAAACATCCTCATCCCCCCGCCCTTCCGCATCTCCACCCGCTGGCTCGGATGCCACTGCCGATCCCTTGCCCACGCCGCCGTCCTGGAATCGAACACCAGCTCTACCTCAATGGGTTCGCCCCTCATCGCAACCAGCGCGTCCTTCAGATATGCCTCCAGATCGAAGCCCAGAGGCATCTGGCAGGGACGGTTCGTGATCGTCAGCGAGCGGATCCGATCCACCGCAAACAACAGGACGTCGCGGCGCAGGTGGCAGTAGCCGACCAGGTAAAGCGCTCCCGGGGTGTACCAGAGGTGATAGGGATCCACATCGCGGCGGCTCGTGGCGTCGCGCGAAGCAGAGTAATAGCGCATCTGCACCGTTCGCTTCCGGCTGATCGCCCGCGAGAGACGCTCGATGGTTTCTTTGTGCTCGCGATAGTTCTTGTGCGGACCCAGACCGACCGAGAAATATCCCTGCATCACCCGGATATATGCCAGGGCTTCCGGTGGAAGGACAGAAGTCGCCTTGTTGAAGACCGAGTCGAGCGAGGCCTTGATGTGCGTCCCATCGAGGGGCTTGAGCAAATCCCGGCTCAGCACGAGCGCCATCAGTTCGGTGGGAGAAAATGCCAGCGCGGGAACATCGTGGAAACCCTCGATCAGGCGCCAGCGGGTCTGTCCTCCCACTTGATCCGTATAGATCGGAAAGCTGACCTCGAGCGCCTCGAGATCGCGGCGAAGTGTTCGGGGATGACAGCGATAGTCCTCAGGCAGCGCGTCGCCAAGTTCCTGAAGCGTCAAACCACGCGTGCTCTCTAGCCTTCGGAGAAGGTACCAATGCCGGATTGCCTGGTCGTTGCGAGACATCTCTAGCCGCAACCCACGGCCACCCGAAAAAGCGGTCTGCTATTGGGGGAATGGCGCCACCTTACGACTCCCCAACCCGAAAGTCAACGCATCGCGATAAGAAAGTACTAAGATTAAGGATGTACATGTCAAAATCCCCGCAAGACCGCACATTGATTCCAGGCCGAGACGAGAGGACGAAGGAGCAGCAGAGCTGACAAAGTCCGGGGATTGTTCCACCAGATGGATTAGGTCACCGATCGCCCGCGAGAGCAGCTACAAGGTTATGACTTCGTGCGTCGCGCAAGGGGCGAACCCGGCGTCCTCGATCGCTCTCAATAGGCCGTCGTGGCCGTCGTCCTCAGTCGGTATGGAAACGATGCCGCCCGTGGAATACAGTCGATGTAGAGAAACCTCAAGTGTCTGGATCATTGATGCGTTACTGCCACCCGGTTGCCATTCCGCATTGGTCCGGCAGCAAATCAAAACCCAACGCCTTGCCGGAGGTGCGGATTCTACGATCAAGGCTCAGAAGCCGCAGCCCCGGGACCGCACTGCGGGCGACCAGTGCGGCAGCAAGATGGATTGCATCCGACGCACGAACAGGCTCGCCCGGAAAAGGACGGCGAGCGCGCTCGACGATTTCCGAGTCGAGATGCCAGACATGCCAGTGCGCGGCGGCACTGTTCAAAAACGCCCGGCGGTCAGCTGCAGCTGCTTCGGTAATAGCTCCCGACGAAATCGCCCGAATGAGCACCCTGTCGCATTCGATGAGCGTCAAATCCGAGGACAAAATCAGGCTTGCGCCCGATAGCACCTCCCTCACCTTTCCACCATCGGGCTCGCCAAGCAGCCACGCCAGAACAGCGCTTGATTCCGCATAGATCTTCACCGGCCGCCTCGCTCCTCGTCAAGCAGCCGGTTCGACTCCGCATCCACCAAGACCGGCGGCAACGCCGGGTATGCAGCTGCATCATTGGCGGCACCAAGAGACAGACGCCCTTTTTTGAACATCTCCACCAATGCAACGGGCAGGTCCTTCGGCAACGGGGAATAACCAAGAGGACAAATCTCCGCTATCGCTTCACCCCGGTCTGTAATCACAACGGACTCACCGGAACGGACAGATCTCAGGTAATCGCTGATTTTACTCTTAAGTTCTCGTATCCCTGCTGTTTTCATAATGTTAAATGTAGTCTCAAGAGGTCACGATGTCAAACGCTTCCATCAATCAGAAGCCGATTGCCACAGCAATTCGCTTGCAGCCAAGGCGGGTTTCCACGCAACCGCTTCCATAGACTACGTTGTCATTCTGTCCGGGGAGATCGATCTTGAACTCGACACCGGTGTCAAGATGCATCTGCGGCGGATCGATGTCGTCATGCAGAACGGAAGGAATCATGCCTGGCGAAACACGGGCAAGATTCCCTGCATAGTTGCGGCAGTTTGTATCGGTGCCAGGCGGGAACGGTGAATAACTTCACATTCTGCTGCCGGCCCCCAGGCCCGCCGGTGATGCGCGCGACAGCCACAGCCTTTTATGCCCCGGCCAGACGAAGTCACCACGAGGAGGAGATCGACCTTGGCCGGGACTCAGAGAACCTTGAGTTCGGGCCAGTCAAGGGCATAGCCCAGGGCGCGCTTCACTTCACGCCCCCGGCTGTCCGGTAGAGCGCCGATGCGATCCGCCAAAAGAGCCTTCGCCACGACATGGACATTATCGAGATTCACCACCGACGGGAGCGGAAGTCCCTCTTCCTTTGAAACATGCACCTCCTGAGGGATGCCGCGGATCGTAGATGTCACCTCGGCAACGATTACTTTGTTGAGATAGGCGTAGGCGGGGGTGCGACTCAGCAGGAGCACAGGCCGGCGGCCTATCGGCTCCGGCAGGTTGGCCCAGCGAAGTTCATACTGCCTCACTTCCGGCGTCTCCCGCGAGCAGGTCTCGGTTCCCATACACTCGCATCCACATAGGCATCGGCCGCCGAGTCGGGCTGCTTTCCATACGCTTCTGAGGTCGCCTGCTCCTCCAGTTCCCAGAGCGCCCGGCGTATCGCCATCCGTATGAACTCCGAACGCCGGCGTGCCCGTCCCGGCGCGACACGCTCGAGCTTCGCCGCAATATCATCCTCAATTTCTACCAGCACCTGTTTCATATGATAGATCATATAATCGTTTATAGGGATTTTCAAGCTCGAAGGGATTATGAGGGTCAGGTCGGAAGACAATATGATTTCTGTGTTCGATAGCGGAGCAACCGGCCGGGGGTCTGGAGACCCCCGACACAAGAACAGACCTACTGGCACCGGTCATTAGACCGGTACGCGTCGCGGGAAGAGCC
>DASQID010000545.1:0-11103 GCA_035631775.1 Acidobacteriota bacterium | reverse complement strand
CCCGCCCCCCCCCCCCGCCGCCGCGCCCCTTCGGGCTGCGGCCCACAGGGCCAACAGCAGAATGTGAAGTTATTCTTGAGCGCCCTAAAACCCTATGCGTCCAAGCACCGCCGCAGAGGCAGTGGTCGTCCGAGCGGTCAGAGTGGCTAACCCTCCGCTATCTAATATTTTGAACTTTCCAGAATCCTCGCCTATCATATATGTCTTAGTTGGGCAGACTGCTCCGGGTGTCGAAGCAGCCAGAGCGTTGTCAACCTTAGATGAGCATTGGAGGAAGAATAATGAGCACGCCCACATTGGCCACGCCCTCCCCCAGGGTTCCCCCTCCGGATAAGGGACTGATTCCGGACGGCCTCAAGACAGGTTTGATTTTTGCTCTTGTTCTTGCCGTGGCTTATCTCCTTTACGACAACTACCAGTTCCAGAGTAAGACCACGACCGATCTCAACAAGATGTCGGACGATTTGAGGGCGCTCGACAATCGGCATAAGGTGAGCGAATCCAAGATCGCCGGACTGATGGGCGAGGTGACCGAAACCCAGCATGCTGTCGGCAGCACAAAGCAGGAGCTGAAGAAGACAGCAGCTCAGATGCAAGCCGAGGGGCAAAAGACAAAGGCAGAACTCAGTCAAGCTTTGTCAGCCAAGGCAGACAGCGCCCAAGTACAGGCACAAGTGCAAGCAGCCAAATCCGAGGCGGAAGCCAAGATCGGCCAGGTCAGCACCGAGGTCGGCGGGGTCAAGACAGAAGTCGGCACGGTTAAAACCGATCTTGCCAACACCAAACGCGACCTCGAGGGAACCCAGCGCCAGTTGGTCGACGTGCGTGAGTCGTTGTCGGCTGCCGTAGCGAAGAATGCTTCGGAGCTGTCCGATCTTCGAAGGAAGGGCGAGCGCGACTACACCGAGTTCACCATCCCCAAGAAGAACCAGCTGACCAAGGTTGAAGATATTCGACTGATCCTGACCAACGCGGATGCAAAGAAGGGCAAGTACAGCGTCAAGATCGTCGTGGATGACAACCAGTTGGAGAAGAAAGATCGGACGGTCAACGAGCCCGTGGCGTTCCTGGTCGGCCACAATCGTCTGCGATATGAGCTGGTGGTAAACTGGGTAAAGAAAGACAGCATCGGCGGCTACGTCAGCATACCTAAGGACAAGAGCCTCGCGGCCGAGCGCCCATCCAAATAAGGCTATTCCCTGAATTCCGGCGCCTTAGGGCCCGCTCAAGAATAACTTCACATTCTGGTAGTGGGGATTCATGTGCGGGGGGTCATCAGACCCCCCGGTCGCGGCCTCTGTCCGCGACGCGCGCCGGTCTGATGACCGGCACCACAGGACTTTTCATTCAGCCCAAATGCGAAGTTATTCTTGCGCCAGCCCCAAGCTGTCTTGGCGGTGTCCTCTTGGTGCCGGCAAGAACCGTCGAATTCCGTCATTCGTCATTCCTCATTTTGTGATAGCCTCTGCTGCGGCCTGAGGATCCCCCAGTCCGGAACGAGGCTCTCATGAAAGAAAAACTGCGCTCGAGCGACTACCGCCTCATCCTGATCTGCTTTCTCATCTGCGCGGCCGGCCTCGTCGTTGGCATCCGTCTGTTCTATCGGGTCTTTCCTGAGGCGTCCATCGACTTCAAAGTTGACAAGAACGCCTCGGAAGACCTCGGACGCAGCTTTCTCGCAGCCCAATCGATCTCTCTCGTCGGCTATCGCCACGCATCCTCATTCCGTTTCGACGACGAGGCTAAGGTATTCATGGAAAGAGAGCTGGGGCTGCAGAAGGCAAACGCACTGATGGGTAAGGAGGTCAAACTGTGGCGTTGGGGGCATCGCTGGTTCAAACCACTGCAAAAGGAAGAGGTCAGGATGGAGGTCACGACCCGCGGCGAGGTGGTGTCCTTTATCCACCTGCTTCCCGAAGACGCAGCCGGCGCGGACCTGCCTGCCAACGCCGCCAGATCTCTGGCCGAGTCCTTCCTCGTGCTCGATATGAAACGCCCCATCGACACGCTCGAATATCTGGACAGCCAGTCGGAAAAGCGGCCTCACCGCACGGATCACCTTTTCACCTGGAAGGTCATCGACGTAGATCTGCACGGCGCAACCTACAGAGTCTCCGTCACCGTGCAGGGAGACCGCATTGATGGTTATGGCGAGTTTCTCAAGATTCCCGAGGAGTGGAGGCGCAGCTATGCCCGGCTTCGCTCGCTGAATGAGACCACTGCACAAGTTGATCTTGTGTTTTTCGCTCTCCTTGGGTTGGCCATGTTGGCCGCCTTCGGACACCATCTCCGGCAGAAGGACGTCAGATGGAAGACCGCGTTGGCCTTTGGCGCAATCTCGTGCCTGCTTCAGTTCCTTTCATCCTTGAATGAATTCCCCCTGGCCGAGTACGGTTTCGACACCGCCAGTTCCTATGGGAGTTTTGTTGCTCAATCACTCCTGAGTGCCGCCCTCGGTGCTTTGAGTTTCGGGGGCATCATCTTTCTGCTCACGGCCTGCGTCGAGCCGGTATATCGCCAGGCACACCCGTCTCACTTGTCGATATCGAAAATGTTTTCATGGAATGCGATTCGCACCAGGAGCTTCTTTCTCGCATCCATGGTTGGCGTAACGCTGACTTTTTTCTTCTTCGCCTATGAAATAGGTTTCTACCTTCTGGCGAACCGGCTCGGAGCATGGGCGCCTGCCGAGATCCCTTACACTGATCTTCTCAACACGAAATTCCCGTGGATCTTTGTTCTGCTTGGGGGTTTCTTCCCGGCAGTTTCCGAGGAATGGATGTTCCGCGCTTTCTCCATTCCTTATCTGCGGAGGCTGTTCCGCTATCGCTGGGTCGCGGTCTTTCTGGCGTCGTTCATCTGGGGATTCGGGCACGCGAATTATCCCAATCAGCCTTTCTTCATCCGCGGAATAGAGGTGGGAATCGTGGGGCTGATTCTCAGCTGGGTGATGATACGTTATGGCATTCTGGCAACGCTCATCACTCACTACAGCATTGACGCTTTTTATTCCGCGTTTCTTTTCCTGCGCTCGGGAAACCCTTATCTCGTGGCTTCCGGCGCCGTCACCGCAGGAATCAATCTGATCCCGCTCCTGTTGGCCGCAGGAGCCTATCTGACCACCCGGCATTTCAAGGAGGAAGCGCCGGTTATCAACCAGAGTGAAGGGAGTGCACTGGAACCCGCTCCGATTGCGCCGCCCGAGGCCGTCCCGACAGTCGCTTCCTACACTCGTTTGACGAGCGGCGCCGCGGCAGCTGCGGTGGGGCTCCTCGCGACGGGAATCCTGTTGACCATGCTCCTCAGAGTGCCGCATTTCGGCGACACCGTTCGCTTCCGGCAGTCTGCGGCTCAGGCCGTCCAGTCGGCCGGACAGTTCCTGACGCGAATTGCCTTCGACGTCGGCGATTATCGCCATGCGGTCCAACCTTTCAGCCGAGTGGATTCGTGGGCGTCTCAATACATCTACAATTCCGCGGGAATCACCGGTTTGAACTCGGTCTACGGATCTCAGATTCGGCCGCTGGCGTGGCAGGTGCGCTATTACAAGCCGCTCCAAAAGGAGGAGTACCGCGTGGCCATCGATCCTGACAGCGGGTCGGTGGTGGCCTTCCGCCGGACTCTCCCAGAGGAAGCTCCGGGCGCGGATCTCGCCATACCCAAGGCTCGGGATGTATGTAAGTCGTTCCTCGAGAGCCGCGGATATAACCTATCACGGTATGATCTGAAGGAAACCAGAACCGAAAAGCCGCGCCAGAGGCGCGACACCGCGTTTATTTGGGAGGCACAACCGGGAAGCCCCGGTGCAATTGGGGATGCTCGGGTTCGGCTGGAGGCAGGAGTTCTGGGCAACAAGATCGGTCTCTGGACTCAATACGTGAAGATCCCCGAGGAATGGAGGAGAAATCGAGAGCGGCAGAGCCTTTACGGCATCACGGCCATCGGAATCCGCACGGCGTTTTTAATTGCTCTGTTCTGCGTCGCAATCATGAGCTTGATCCGGGGCACACGCCAGGGCATGATCCGCTGGAAACTCGCGATCAAGATCGCCGCTGCCGCCGCTCTGCTCGAGCTCATAAACCTGGTCAACTCATTTCCGAAACTGATCTACCAATACGATACTCAAACGGAGATGCGGGTGTTCGTATTGTCCGCGCTGGTCGAAAGCGTGCTTCTCCTCATCGGAATCGGATTGGCTGTCGCGCTGGCGTCGGCGATTATCATGGCCTGTTATCCGGACGCTCCTTATCTTTTCCGAAAGCAGAATCGCGAGCTGTGGAGCCGGGATGCGGTGGTCGCCTGCGGTGCGACGCTTGGTGTGGCCATCATTTTGCAGTGGGTGGTGTCGCAGATCGGATACCGTGCAAGCCGCCTGGCGGTGTCGCCGGAAATCACATTTCCGGACAGCCTCGGTACCTACCTGCCGTTTATTTCCAACGTGCACAGCGTTCTTCTCAGTGCCCTGTTTTTCAGCGCCGTGGTGGCATTCTCCGTGGATCTTTGGCAGCGCGCCGCCAGGCGCTGGCACTGGAGAGTCGTGCTGCTGACCGGTTTGTTGGCGAGCTTTCTGCCACTTTCGGCGCGAAGGGTTTCCGAAGTGGTGATTGAGACAGTTCCCGCCATTCTGTTCGTTGGCCTTGTATGCATCGTGGTCGTTCATTACATAAGAAACAACTACCTGGCTTGTCTCCTCTCGGCGGGAATCCTCTCACTCGAAAGAAGTTCGTCCTCCATGATCGAGCAGAGCAACACCCAGCTCGCAATTCAGGGATGGCTTTTGTGGATCCTGGCGTTGGGCGGGATGATCTGGCTCTGGCGCCAAAGCAATTTACGACTGACGATTGACGATTGACGATTTCAGTTCACCGCTCATGAATCGAAAATCGTCCATCGTGAATCGTCCATCGGGCTATGCTCCATCTGCGTCGTGCACTGCCGTTTCTGATTATCGTCGGCATTTACACTGTCAGCGTTCTTCTTGTCGACCCTCGCGGTGAGTTTCCACTCAATGACGACTGGAGCTACTCCCGCTCCGCCTTCTTTCTTGGGACCGGGAGCCGCTTGCACGTGGACGAGTGGTCGGCAATGAGCCTGATTGGGCAAGCAATTTATGGCGGGGCTCTGGTAAAGATCCTCGGACCCAGTTTTCTGCTCCTGCGACTCTCCACATTGGTTCTGTCCTGCGGCATGTCCATTCTGCTTTGGGCTTTGCTTCGCCGCCTCACGGTTCGGCCGAGCCTGACGTGGATTGCCGTGCTCTCTTGGATCTTCAATCCCATTCAGTTCTGCCTCTCCTTCACATTTATGACGGAGATCCCATTCCTCTTTTTCATGGCGCTTGCTCTGTTTCTCTATACTCGTTATCTGCAGTCCCGCAGTCTCGGGCTCCTGACAGCGTGGTCAGCGGTGCTGGGCTACGGCTTCCTCATCCGACAGACCGCCGTCTTTTTCGCGGGCCCGCTCATGCTCACCCTGCTCATCGAGCGGAATCGGGAATGGCGCGAGAGAATCGGACGGACTGCGCTTGCTTTCGCGGCGTTCGTCCCCTTCGTCACAGGCTATTATGCGTGGCTGCTCCATCATGGAGGTGCAACACCGGCCGCACGCCGGAAGTTCGAGCTGCTCAGATATCTCACCATGGAGCAGATTGTGGGCAACTCGCTCGGTACCTTCTTCTACCTCTCTTTTATTCTCCTGCCGCTTCTGATCCCCCTGATTCCCCACCTTCTCCGCATCGGCAGAGGCTTCAAGCCGAGGATCGTGGTGAGCTGCCTGGCGCCGTGCATCGGGGTGGCCGTCTTCGGACTCTGCTGGTTCCATGTACGCTATACCCGGCCTCAATACCTGCCCTCTGATGCTTATCATGCGCAGATGCCTCTCCTTCTCAATGTGTTGTACGACAGTGGACTCGGGCCCGTGACGCTCGATCCAACCTATTATGGTCCTCCCGCCACTCCGGTCTACCCGAAGGTCTGGTTGTGCATCACAGTCGCGGTTGCTATGGGAGTTGTAATCCTCGGCAGCATCTGCATGCTTGGGATAGCCAGGTTCCGGTCGGAGGATCGGGTGAAGCAGTGGAGTCCTCTGCTGCTGGCGACAGGACTTGCGGCACTCGGCGTCGCGGCTTTCGAGACTGTCTTCAGCCACCTTCAGGAGGGCGGTTTGTTTGACCGACACCTGCTCATCAGCGCTCTTCCCGTATGCATCCTGCTGGGATTGATACATTGCGGGACGCAGGAGCAACGGCCTGATGCCGGCAATTCACGGCTCGGGGTTTTGCCAGCAATGCTGCTGATCGTATCGGCCTGGTTTAGTGTCACTGCCACCCACGACTACCTTGCGTGGAACCGGGTGCGCTGGGACTTGGCCACCTCTCTTCTCGAACAAAAGGTGGATCCGCTCTCCCTCTCGGCAGGATTCGAATTCAATGCATGGCACAACTATGATGTGTTCCGAAACCGCGGGAACGTAGGAAAAGTGTACTATTGGTGGTACGACAAGCGAGACTATCTGATCTCAATGCGCCCTGAACCGGGCTATCGCATTCTGCGGCAAGAGGAATACTTCTCCTGGCTCCATCGCAGATCCATTCCCCTCTATGCTCTGCGCAAACAGGATGACTGAAGGCTCCGTAATTCTAAGTTCATAGTTCGCAGTTCTCAGTTCGCAGAGGCCGCTGATCACTGGCAGACTGCACCACTGCGAACGGCGAACCGCGAACCTAAAACCGGCGGCGATTATGGGCGTCATTGCGACCCTCTGCCTTTTGGTTGCGGCTATGCAGCCCCGTGAAGTTATTGGAATTCCTGGCAGATTTCACCGAAGTTGGCGGTACAAACTCGTAGCCCAACGCCTTAATTTTGAGAACCGCCTCGCGTAAATAATCCGGATCAAGATACCAGTGATAAAAAAAGCCGGCCCAACCGTCCCGTACCCCCATGTAGGCTGCCGCAGAACGCGCGATGTCTTCTGGCATATTGGCGGTGGGTTCCCCTGCACCCGGATTCTGGTGGATGTAGCCGAGAGTTTCGGGAACACGAAGGCAGCCATAGATATCAGTCAGCACATACGGCGCAGCCTGGTCCATTGTGTGCAGGTTGCCGGCGCTGTCTGCGGAATAGTACTGCCCCCGGTCGACAAACAGACGGAACATTCGGGCAAATTGTAGATAATCCGTGACCGAAGCAACATAGTGCGGCGTGTTCCAGCCGACGGGGATCAGGCGGCTCCGGCGAAAGAGGCTCAACCCCGCATTAACGCGGCCGCGTGCCCATTTTGCGGAGTCCCCGGGAACGGGCAGGCCGTCGTCCGTATCGCTGGTCTTGCGATAGAATTCTGCATCCTCGGCGGTAACACCATTCAGCGGATTGGGGATCTCATCAAGCTGGTGTGTGTACCCGTGCATCAGCAACTGGCCCCCGCACTGCTCCAGGTAGCGAAGTGCGGCGATAAACTCGGGCACGTCGGTCATCTTCACCACTCTGCCAACCCCATTGTTGTTCGATCCCAGAGGGTCACGATATTCAGGTATCACGGAAACGCAAAAAGGCACCTTCAGAGACTCGCAGAGTTCGCCTATCGCGCGCAGCCGCGCCGTGGAAGCCAGAGGATGCACGTCTTCTATCCGGACAATGGCTCGGTGACTCTCCGGGTGTGATATTCCAAGCACATCGTGGAGTGCGTCGGCAAACGCAAAATAGCGGTCGCAGGCGATGACGTCATCGAAAGGATTATCTGAGACATACCAGAGGTTCGCGGCTTGTGTGATGTATGGGATGGCGTAATTGGGCGGGCGCACCGCGACGGCGACTTCGTGCGCTTTGGCCGGATCCACTATCGAAACTCTTCCCAGGGTTGGATCATTCTGGTTTTTTCTGAACTGACGGCCACGATAGCGTATTTCCGGGTACCCGGATCCATCCATCTCGAGGAACCTGATGCCGAAGCGACGAACGAATGCCGGATTGTCCGCCTGTTCATCGGCGTCACCGCTCCAGGCGATCTGCCAGAGATTGAAATCGACCCAGAGGAGAGTCTTTGAGGTGGCCAAAGCATCCTTCCGGAAGTCGCCGGGCAAGGGATCATCATAAACGACACCAAGGTAGATGGTGAGGTCGTGGCGATCAAGGTCGCCCCGCCTGTATGCCCCAAGCGATTTTACGGTTGTGCTTACCTCAAAGTGCCCGAGCAGGTTTTGCACAAGCTGAGCGTACAGTGGACCTGTCCATTCGGTGTCGTCCGCCTGCGTACCCACGGCATACAGAACCAGAACCCGAGTTGCCGGGCGAGCATTAAGCAAAGGTCGGATCTGACAGAAGCATGACAGGAACGCTGTCACAACAACAATATGCCTTCGGGTCCACTTCCAGCACATCGAGCTAGCTATTATCATTCCATACTCGTGGTGCACGATCGAAATTGAAGCAGCCGTTCTCTGAACTCTCCTTTGCCCGCCTGCTTCCGAAGGGCCGGCGCGAGAATAAATTCACATCTTGGCGCGAGCACCGTCGCGCCTGCGGCGCTCCTGGGGCGGGCAGATGCGAGGCGCCGCGACGCAGGCGATATCGGTGTATATCGTCGAGGAGCGGCAACGAAGCAGATGCCCGCCCGCCGCCGCGCCCCCAGGCTGCGGCCCCCAGGCCCGCTGGCTTTGTTGCTCGCTCCTCACATACCACCCGGGTATAGCTCGTCGCTCGCGCCTCGCCAGCGGGCCTGGGGGCCAGCAGCAAAATGTGAAGTTATTCTTGCGCCAGCCCTAAGGAGGGAAGGACATGCACTCGACGAAAACATCCTCAAAATGAGCGTCGGACGCGAGACTGACATGCTCAATCTGGCGGCGCAGCGACCCATACCCGGCATCTTCTCTGTTCGTGAAGAGAGACAGCTTAGCGCCCAGCAGCGCCGTATTTCCGGCCGGTTGCACTTTCTCGTCGGGAAAATCGATCAAGCCGATCCTGCGTGCGCTGGAGCGGTTGATGTAGTTGCCAAAGGCGCCTGCGAGATAGACCTTCGTTACATCAGCGGACTTGGCTCCCCATTGAGAAAGAAGAATGTGAAGCGCGGCGGCGATGGCGCCCTTGGCCAGCTGCAACTCGCGTACGTCGTTCTGCGATAGTGACACCGGCGGGCTCAGGACCCACTCTCCTGCGCCGCTCGAGAGCCGCCCGCTCGGATTGATTATGTCTAGATTGAGACCGGCCGCGACAGCATCCACCAGCCCGCTGCCGCAGATCCCCCGCGGGGGAACATTCCCCAACACATGACAAAGCAGCTGATCTCCCGAAACCCTTACTTCCGAAATGGCCCCTGTGGCGGCGCGCATCCCCATGGAGATCCGCGCCCCTTCGAAGGCAGGACCGGCTGCGGTGGAGGCACAGAGCAGCCGTTCTCGCCTTCCCAAAACGACCTCGCCGTTGGTTCCCAGATCGATGAGGGCAACGAGAGCATTACTCTCACCCATCCTGGTGGCAAGAATTCCAGCGAGAATGTCACTGCCGACAAACCCGCCAAGGCACGGCAGGAACCGGACATCGGGATCGCCTTCAATCGACCAGCCGAGCTCGGCAGGTCGAAACACCCGAAGACCCTCATCCTCGGGCTCAAACGGATAGTGAGCCAACGGATCCACGTCGATACCGCAAAACAAATGATGCATGACGGTGTTTCCGACGATGGAGACCCGGCGCACTCTCCTTTCTCCATGGGGATTTGCGCGAAGCAGGTCTTCAATCATGCGTCCGACGTCCTTGCGGACAGCATTCAGCAGCAGGCATCGGCCCTCACCGGTCGCCGCGAATTGCACGCGGCTCATCACGTCACTGCCGCAGCTCACCTGGGGATTGAGGTCGGTCGCAACGCCCAGTACATGGCCGGTCCAAAGGTCCAGCAGTTGAACGACAATCGTAGTTGTCCCGAGATCTACGGCAATTCCCATACCCTCCTGGGGCGTAAAATCGAAGGCAGAGTTGTCGACAAGAATCGGCGTCTCCCACTGGTATATCTCGAGCGTCACCGCGCCCGTGGCCACGCTCCGGCACGCCAGCCGCCAGCCCTCTGAGATCTCGCGGTCCGAAAGGATTTCCTCCCCGCCTGTAACTGCGGCCAAAGATCCAGAGAGCACGCGGACCCGACATCCCCTGCAGCGACCGTTGCCGCCGCAGGGAAACTCAACTCCGTGGGCACAAAGAACATCTTGTAGAGAGGCACCGCAGGGGACCTCGATGGTTTTACCGATCGGCTGCAGGTCAACACGAACCAACTTAGTGGGCTCTTTCATAAATACGCTTACGTATTTTCTGAACGCAGAAGAACGCTGGCAAACGCCCGCTGGACGTCGCCGGCTTCTGCGCCTGGGGTGCAGCGCTGCGCGCTGTTTGTTTCTTCCGGATCACGAAGTCCAGCGCGCGTTTGCACGCCGCTAGCGCCGAGAGCACAGCGTCCTAAAGGCGGCGTTTTTCTGCGTCCCACAAAATACGTCACCATACTTGCGGAATCGTGTACTTAGGGCTGGCGCAAGAATAACTTCACATTTTGCTGCAGGCCCCCAGGCGCGGCGGCGGGCGGGCATCTGCTTCGTTGCCGCTCCTCGACGATGTACCCCGACATCGCCTGCGTCGCGGCGCCTCGCATCTGCCCGCCCCAGGAGCGCCGCAGGCGCGACGGTGCTCGCGCCAAAATGTGAATTTATTCTTGCGCCAGCCCTTAGCCATTGTGATGTTGAACCGGAACCGGCCAGAATGGAGGAAATTGCGGATTGCGGGTCGACAGAGATTCCAATCCGCAAACCGCAATCCGCAATTCGCAATCGCAGAGGGAAAATTCTCCGGCCTTCAGAACCAGTCCCTATCCACATGGGGATACTCCGATGATTCCATCCTCGAAGGTGGAGATCACGCGGTTACCCGGCCGTACAACCAGGAATTCCTTTTCATTCCAGTCTCCGTCCACAAGTCTCTGGAGCATGGAGATGTCGCCACAGACGCTGTCAAACTTCCAGCCCCGTGCGGCAGCCTGTTCCCTCACCGATTGCTCGAATTGACCGCTCGGATCCAGGCCCATGTCTATGTAGGTGAACTGGCCGTAGTTCCGGACATAGTTGCAGAG
>DASQID010000544.1:0-3321 GCA_035631775.1 Acidobacteriota bacterium | reverse complement strand
TGTGACCTTCGAGAGCGTCACGAACGATTCAGGGCAGTACACGCTCACGAATCTCCAGCCCGGAACCTACACGGTCAAGGTCTCCCTTCAGGGATTCAAGGACTACCTGGAGGAGAATGTCCAAGTCACGGTAAACAACATTATCCGCGTTGACGTGACCCTGCAGGTCGGCGCCCGGACCGAAAGCGTAACGGTTTCCGCCGAAGCTTCACAGCTGCAGACCGACAAGGCGGACGTGCACAGGGAATTAAACACCCAAGAGGTCACCAACCTGCCGCTCAGCAACTATCGCAATTACCAGAGCCTGATCGACCTCGTCCCGGGCTCCACGCCGTCGGCCTTTCAGAACGCCAGCGTGGACACTCCGGCGCGGGCTCTGACCACCAACATCAACGGCGTGGTCCGCTTCAACAACAACACGCGCCTGGATGGGGCTCTCAACATCATGCCCTGGCTGCCGCATCACTCTGCGTATGTGGCGCCCCAGGAATCCATCCAGACGGTGAATATTTCCACCAACAGTTTTGACGCCGAGCAGGGACTCGCCGGAGGCGCCGCGATCACCGTACAGACCAAGGCGGGAACCAACCAGTTACACGGCGTACTCTTCGATTACCTCAGGAACAACGCCCTTGACGCACGGAACTTCTTCACACCAGTCGGGAGCCAGGCACCGAAGTACATCCTCAGCATGTTCGGCGGCAATGTCGGCGGCCCCATCAAGAAGGACAAGCTCTTCTTCTTTGCCAACTACGACGGCATGAGGGACCGCCAGAGCTATTCCAACTTATACACGATCCCGACGGATGCGATGAAGACGGGAGACCTGAGCGCGACCGGCGCGAATATTTACGATCCTACCACCGGCGACCTGGCCACAGGAAAGGGACGTACGGTTTTCGCGGGTGGCAAGATCCCCCAGAGTCTGATCAACCCCGTAGCCCAGAAAATGCTGAGCCTGATGCCGTCGCCGAACGTCCCGGGGGCAACTTTCGTCAACAACTTTTACACTTCCGGGCCGCGGCAGTTCAATCGCGACATGTACGATTTCAAAGGCGATTGGGTGCGCTCCCCGAAGAACACGATCTGGGCAAAGTACAGCCTCATGAACTCCCTGGTCACCTCCAAGTACGCGTTCGGGGATGCCGGGGGGCCTGCGCTATCTCCTGATGGAGGCGCGGGCACCGGTACGGTCCGGGTGCACGTGGGCACGATCGGCGGCTACTATGCAATCACGCCCAGGTTCATGGTCGACGGCACCATCGGTATGACGCGCTATGTGAACCGCGTCCGCCAGCCTGACTTCGGCACGAACTTCGGCCTGGATGTCCTCCATATCCCCGGCACGAACGGTCCGGATCCGCGTCAGAGCGGCAAGCCTTATTTCATTATCAATGGCTATAGCTCGATGGGCATGACCGACACCTGGGTTCCGGTCGACCGGCACGACTACACCTACACCTACACGGCCAACGCAAGCTGGAACAAGGGGAAGCATGACATCCGCTTCGGTCCCGACATCAGCCGATTCGGCATGAACCACTGGCAGCCGGAATCGAATAACGGGCCGCGAGGGACCTTCACCTTCAACGGCGGCGCGACGACGCTGAACGGGGGCGCTGCTGCCACCAACCGCTACAACGGCTTTGCGGATTTCCTGCTCGGCTTGCCGCAGCAGGTGCAGAAGTCGCTGCAGTTCTATGACCCGATGTCCACGCGCGAGTGGCAGATTGCCTTGTACTTCCGCGATCGCTGGCAGGCGACCAGTAACCTTACCCTGAATCTCGGCCTCCGCTGGGAACACTATCCCCTCATGGACCGCGGATTCCACGGCATCGAGCGCTACGATCCCGATACCAACAAAGTCCTGATCGGCGGTCTCGGCGGAGTCGATTGGAACGCCGGAACCACGGTCAGCTGGAAACTCTTTGCGCCGCGTTTCGGCGTCGCCTACCGGCTTGGCAAGCAAGGGGTGCTGCGCACCGGCTATGGCATTACTTTCGATCCCTACAACCTTGGCCGGCCGATGCGGTCCCCGTATCCGGCCGTCATTCAGTTCTCGGTGCAGGGGCCTACGACTTACATCCCATATGGGCCGATCCTCAACGGTATCCCTGCCATCACGGGGCCTGACATCAATCAGGGCACCCTTGATATCCTCGGCACCTACAGTACGAACACCCTGCCGAAAGGCGAATTCCGCAGGGGCTATGTCCAGTCTTGGAACCTCACCTATGAACGCCCGCTTCCGTTCAACCTCGTTTGGAACGTCGGCTACGTCGGGACGAAAGCCGTCAATATCGTCGCCGGCACGCAGTGGCCGATCAACAATTCTCCGGTCAATACAGGCCAGGCGGGGCGGCCCCTCTGGAAGAAGTTCGGCCGCTCAGTGGCCACCAACGTGCTGCAGCCTTGGACGGGATCCAACTATCATTCGCTTCAGACCAGCCTGGACCGCAGGTTCAGCCATGGACTGATGCTGAAAACCGTCTACACCTGGGCACATTCCATCGACAATAACGGCACCGATTCCGATTTCCCCTTCGGCATACCGGAGCTCTTCTACAGGAACCGTGCATCCAGCGGCTTCGACCGCCGGCACAACTTCCGCACCGCCTTCGTCTACGAGATGCCCTTTGGAGCCGGCAGGAAGTGGGGCAAGAGTGGCTTTGCCAACGCCATTGTCGGCGGCTGGCAGATCAACGGCGTGTTCAGCGCCGTGACCGGCAGACCCTTTACGGTCGGCTCCAGCGGCTCCTCGTTGAACGCCCCTGGGAGTTCCCAGGTCGCCGACCAGGTGTTGCCGGAGGTCAAGCAGCTCGGCGGCATCGGACAAAACGTCCCGTTCTTCGACCCCTTTGCCTTCAGGCCCGTTCTCGATCCGCGTTTCGGCAACTCCGGACGCAGCACACTCTACGGACCCGGCCTCGTCAACCTCGATTTCGGCATCTTCCGCTCCTTCAAGATCACCGAGAGCAAGGAACTTCAGTTCCGTGCCGAGTCTTTCAACTTTACCAACACGCCCCACTTCAACAATCCATCGGCCAGTGCCTCGGACATGACCACACACAAGGCCGCCGACGGAACCGTCGTGATTGATAAGGTTAACAACTTCATGAATATCACCAGCGCGCAGGCCGACCAGCGGACCTTCCGCTTCGGCTTGCGTTTCAGCTTCTAGGTATGATGGAAAGCGGGTGCAGGGTCTTTGAACCCTGCGCCTGCATTGTTTCGTACGCCATATCAGCAAGGATACGGCAGCCTGTCTTTGCGCCTTAGCGCCTTTGCGGTGGCTTTTAAAAGACCCACCGCAAAGGCGCG
>DASQID010000543.1:0-5873 GCA_035631775.1 Acidobacteriota bacterium | reverse complement strand
CTGGCCGTAGCGTGTTGGACGGTCACCAAGTTCCACACCATGTTCAATCTGGTCCAGGGCTTCCGTGAAGTCGCTGCCGAGCATTGTGCGTGCCAGCGTGCGATCGGAAAACTCGAGAACGGCGACCTTGTCACCCGGCCGGGCGGTCCGCACAATGTCCGCAGCCGCTCTCTTTGCCCGATCCCACCGGTCGGCATACCCCATGCTCATCGAGTTGTCGAGCAGGATGATGTGCGCTCGGGTTGCTCGCCCGCGGCTCGCAGCCTCAGACTGGATCGTACGGAACGGCCGCATAAAGGCTAACACGATGAGCAGTAGTGCGAAAATCCGCAGCAACAGCAGCAGAAGGTGGCGCAGTTTCTGAAAGCGGATCGCCTTTTTGCTTATCCTGCGCAAGAACATCAAGGTCGGGAACTCTATCCGTTGGGCCCGTTCGCGCTTGATCAGATGCAGCAGGATCGGCGTGGCCGTGGCAATTGCGCCGAGGAGAAAGAGCGGATTGACAAAGCTCATGACTTTAGAACCCCAAGCACCTGCGGAGCGGAACCGGCAGACAAGGCCTCTGTTTTCACCTTTGCCGGTTTCGACCGAGACTGCTAATAGAGCTGCTGACGGCGAAGAAGGTACGTGAACAACGCATAGTCCAGTGGCTGGGATGTGTCTATCAGCGCAAAGTCTATGCGGTCCTTCTGGCACTCCTTTTCATAATAGGCGATCTGGTCTTTCAGGATCCTCCGGTACTCCTGGCGCACAAAATCGGGAATCACGTGCATCTCTGCGCGGGTTTCCATGTCCACAAATCGGGCGCTTTCGGAGAAATCAAAGCTCAGCTCGGCCGGATCCAGAACCTGGAATACAATCAGGTCATTGCCCCGATAGGCAAGATGCCGCAATCCTTTCATAACCCTGTCCGGCTCATCGTACAAATCGGAGATCAGGACAACTATTCCCTTACGGCGCAGGCGTTCTGAGACGCTGACAAGCGGCTTCACAAAGTTGGTCATTTGTCCCGCCTGCGCTCTCTCGATGGTGTGGAGCACCGTGTTCAGATGACCGATGCTTCCCCGCGCCGGTACGAAGTCAATGACATCCTCGTCATAGGAAACAAACCCAACACCGTCCCGCTGCTTGAACGCGAAATAACCCAAACAGGCCGCGAGGAATTGGCCGTACTCCAGTTTCCGAATCCCCTGACTCTCGTAAGTCATCGAGCGGCTGCAGTCGAGAATGAGATGTATCGCGGTATTTGTCTCCCCTTCATGCTCCTTGACGAAGTACCGGTCCAGCCTGCCGTAGACTTTCCAATCGATCTTGCGAATGTCGTCCCCCGGGCGATACGGACGGTATTCCGCAAAGTTCACGCTGAAGCCAAGGTGAGGAGAGCGATGCAGGCCCGCGATGAATCCTTCCACCACCGTGCGGGCGATGAGCTCGAGCGAGGAGATTCTGGTCAGTGTGGCCGGATCGATAAACCGCGTCGGCTGCGGCATTCCAGGATGAACGTGGACCATTTTAGTGGCCTCCCCTCCGGTCGGCGTTCTTCTCTATAGTCCGGATGCGGGCGCCGGAACAGCTTCCAGCAACCTCCTAATAATCTCTTCTGTCGTGATCTTTTGCGATTCGGCGTGGAAGTTGGTCAGAATCCGGTGGCGCATCACGGGGTAGGCAAGTGCCTGGATATCCTTCACCGAAACATTGAAGCGCCCGTTGAGCAACGCCCGCGCCTTACCCCCCAGCAGCAGGTACTGCGAGGCGCGCAGGCTCGCTCCCCAATTAACCCATTCGCGAATGAAATCCAAGCCGCCCTTCGGGTCCGGCCGGCTGGCACGAACCAGCGCGACGGCATAGCGCGCAACCGATTCCGGCACCGGCACACGGCGAACCAACTTCTGAAATTCGAGGATGTCCTGTCCGCTGACACTACGCGTGATCTCGACGTGCTGGGGGGAGGTGGTCGTGCTGACCACCTGCAGTTCTTCATCCTCTTTGAGATACTCGATAATGATGTTGAACATGAATCTGTCGAGCTGCGCCTCGGGGAGCGGATAGGTGCCCTCCAGCTCGATCGGATTCTGGGTTGCCAGGACGAAGAAGGGTTTGTCCATCACATAGGTGACGCCCTGGACAGTAACCTGCAATTCCTCCATCGCCTCCAGGAGGGCAGCCTGGGTCTTCGGAGGCGTCCGATTGATCTCGTCTGCAAGCAGGATGTTGGCGAAGATGGGTCCCTTGACAAAGACCAACTCACGCTTGCCGGTGCTGGTGTTCTCCTGGATGATATCCGTCCCGGTAATGTCTGCCGGCATCAGATCCGGAGTGAACTGGATGCGTTTGAAGCTCAGATCAAGCACACGGGCGAGGGTCTTGATCAGCAGTGTCTTAGCAAGACCCGGAACGCCGGTGATCATCGAGTGAGCACCCACCATAAGCGAGATCATGGCCTGCTCCACTACCTCATCCTGCGCAACGATGACCTTGCGCAATTCGCTCAGAATCTGACGATATCCCGCCTTGAGTCTCTCTACCAACGCCGCATCGTCCAGGACGGCTGGCTGCATTGTCTCCATCTGATTAACCTCTTAGGTGTGGGGGTTCTTGTTTGTTGGACAGAAATCCGTGGCTCCGTGGCGGCAAAAAAAAATACCGTCCTCCGCACATCCGCTTTCCCCGCTTTCGATCAGTGGGTGAGCGCATACATGATGTAGTTGACGCCGTACTTGAAAGCCTCATTCGTTTCCTCGATAGGCATAAACGGATCATCGGACCATTCCCAGTACTCGCTGATGTCGTTGTTATAGTCGGCAATCAGCATGAGGCGACCGTTGTCATCCCTCATGCCCAGGTATTGAGGCACGAGATACCGGGCATATGGAGGCGCCGGCAGCAGATTCGAAATATCGTAAAAGCAATTGAAGATGGGATCGGTGCGCGGCACCTCTTCCAGCGACCGATCCGGGAATACCATTCTCAGGTTCCTCTTGAAGTTATCGAGTGCCCTTTCAGTGCGGAAGTCATCGACGATGAGGAATCCTCCCCTGAGCAGGTACTCCGCCATCCTGTGGGCCTCTTCCTCGGAAAAATCGAGATACCCCACCTCGCAGAAATAAGCGATGGGGTATTTAAAACACTCATCCGTCTTAAATGAGAATGTGTGCGGTCCCGGATTCGGATCCAGCTTGGTTACCTCAGCCATGATCTTCATCAGGTGCGTCTCGGACCGCGGCGTGTCGTGGCTCCAAGGTGGTCCGTTGCTGGCCCCGATCGGTCCCCACGCATACATCGGGACATCAAAATAGACCCGTCCGAAGGTGAACTTGCTCTCATTTCGGGGTTCTTCGTCCTGTGCGCTCAAACCGAAGAGACCGACAATGAGAACTCCGAGACAAAGGAATACGAATGTCTTCTTCTTGCGCGTGGTGATTTCCGCAAAGGGCTTAAATCCACCCCTCAAGTTATCTTCAACAGAAAGTCCGGACCGAGTCATTAGTCTCACGGCGTCTCTCCCGACAGCTTCAAGAGCAACTCCTGAGCCTTCACGTACGTAGGAGCCAATTCAAGAGCCCGCAGAGTCTCTTTCTTCGCCTCCTGCCTCTTACCTGCCCCCAGGAGGGCACCGGCCAGGCTGCAATGTGCATCCGCGGGATCGGTCGGATTAAGCCCGAGAAGCGCCTGGTAAGCAGCAACGGCCGACGGCCACGCGCCGCATTCTTTCGCATCTGCCCCGAGCCTGGCGAGCACGCCCGCATCGTATGGGTTGATGTAAACGGAAAGCTCGAGTTCCCTGGCGGCCGATGACCAATCCCGTTTCCTCCGGTAGATTTCGGCTGCGCGTACGAGAGGAACCACGGCGTTTTCGTTATGACCTGACCAGCCAAGGAACTGGGCCAATGCCTCGTCATCGCGATTCTGCTCGAGGTACATGTCACCAAGTACGAGGTAAGGGTTCATTTCCTCCGCAAATTCGGGGAAAAGTTGCTCTGCCTTTTTCAGGTAAGGCTCGGCTTCACTGTCTGCTTTCTGATTGTGCAACAGCAATCCCATTTGCAGGTTCGCAAAGAAATCGTCCGGATTCTTGGACAACAATTCGGCCAGCTCCTTCCTGCCCTGTTCTCTGGGCAGCTGAGAAGAGCCCTCTTTGGCAGGGGCGGCAAAGGGGGAGAAATCAAGCCGCTGGGCGACGCCTTTCAGGCGGGCCTCCAGGAATCGAGAGTATTCTGAGTCAAGGGTGGCGGCATCCCACCCGAGTGTCCGCTTGAAGACTTCCTCCGTCGAATCGTTCTCGGCGAACAGGCGTAACGATTGCTTGATCTTCTCGAAGCCGAACTTCTCTTCGATCAACTCGCAGACGAGCGACGCCTGCCAATAGGCCAGGGCAATCTGATGGGGAGATTGGGGGCGCATCATTCCCGCGTTGAGCTCGCTAACCTTGAGGAGTTTCCCTGCCTTATAAAACCTGACAATCATGGCCGTCAGGTCGTCACCCCAGCCTGGCCGTGCCCGGCGCTCCTCGTAGACCGACAGACCCTCCGAATACCAGCGCGGGATGTTGTGATTGGTCATTTGGAGCGTTATGACGTGCGTGAATTCGTGCCAGAGCGTCGATCCCCAGTTAAAAGCTCCCTCCGGGCGTGCACGCGGTGAGTCGATCGCCACGACCTTACCGAAACAGACCCCGAGCGCACCCAGGCCGGGGAGTCCAAGTGTGCGCACGGCAAAACCTTCGTGGTCGGGAAAAATCTCAACCTCGATTGTGCCCTTGGGAACGAAACCATAACGCTCGGTGAGCTTGGTGTAGGCCTCCTCAGCGAGTTTCGGCGCATAGGGAAACAGAACGGGCTCATCCTCTTTAGACATCCGGTAAACGAAGTGCTCGCTTTGGACGCGCTCGAACTTGTCCATCGCATCAAGCAATTCGAGAGAGTTGTATGCCCAGATATTGAAAGGATCGCCTTCGAACGCTTTCTCGATTGCCTTGCGCCCCTCCGCCAGGTCACCGACTCTCGTGAGATTCATCCCGAGACTGGCCCATGCGGACCAGAGCTTCGGATCGAGAGCAACCGCCTTGCGGTCAAAATCGACCGCCTCCTGGTACTTTCTGCGCGACACGAGGCTCTCTGCCACCGTGTAATAGAGCTGTCCGTAGGATGGATTGATGGCGAGGATCTTCTTCTCATCAGCGGCAAAGCCGGTCATGTCTCCCCGAAACAGGCGGCCGACAGCCTCGAGGCTGAGAGAGGCCAGGCTAGCGGGATTTACCGCAAGCGCCTTCCGGATGTCCCGATCGGCCGCGTCATAGTCCTCCTCCTGCATTCGAAGCTCCGCGAGCAGATCAAGTGCGGGCACGAGGTTCGGATTGACTGCCAGGGCCGCTTTTACGTTGACCTCAACTTCCGCGCTGCCCTCATATTTCTTCGCCAGGGCAACGCCTAAGAGGGCTTCCGGATAGGTCTTGTTGATCTTCAGGCAATCGCGGAATACGCCCAGCGCGTCCGACGGCTTGTACTTTTCGAGAAAGAGGTAGCCGAAATCTGTGAGTGACTCGAGGGAAATTTCTCCGGTCTGCTTGTCGCTGGTCGCATCAATGAAGATATCCTTGGCGTCCTGGATATAGCCTCGGTGCCAGGCAGCGACTGCAATGTCGCCGAGTTGCCGGCTCCCCTTCACCTGGCCGGTGCGATACAGCTCGATCAGTCCGTCCCATAGCTGTTGTGCCTCCCGTGCGCGGCCAAGTTCGTCGAGCAATGAAGCGAGGTCGCAAACGGCATCCATGTGCGTCCCGCTGCCTGCCGAAGCCGCAGTGAGGTCCATGGCCCGGCGGAAGTCCTTTTCGGCTGCGATATAATCTCCAACCGCAACCTGGGAGCGTGCACGCT
>DASQID010000542.1:0-8534 GCA_035631775.1 Acidobacteriota bacterium | reverse complement strand
CGGATGCCGTGGTACGGAGATTAGTGTGACAAGCGATAGATTTGGGTCTATTTTAGGGCTGGCCACTATTCATGAAGGCCCGCGTCAGAAGATGTGAAGTTCGAGCAATGCCAGCTATTTACCGACGCTTGGAATGACTCTTTGCATCCTTGGCGTTCTTCGCGCCTTGGCTGCATGTTTTTAGAAGCTCACCGCCAAAGGCGCAAAGAACGCCAAGAACCTCAAAGATCAGGACCGGTCAGGACGCGGCACCATATCATATGACCGTGTCCCCGGTATTCCCGGATGCTACGGGCGCAGCGTTTCCGGGGCAACGTTGTACCCATCGATTTCCAGAACCAAGGCTTTGCCACCCAAACTGGATCGGGCGCAGCGAGCCTCGACCGTTCTCTCCTCCCCAGGCAGCAGCGAAAAGTAGTTGTCGTCCCAGAAAATGGGCACTACGTCGAAACCGTCCTCACCCTGAGTGAGCCGCAGATGGACCATGAAGGCAACGCCGGCAGAGGGATTCCTGACTTTGACCGGAACGACCGTATCACCGCCGTCCGCACGCGCACTGGCTTTTGCTTCCAGTTTGACCTGCGGTAGGGAATTGAGGCCGGTCAGATCGCCGAATTCTTTCTGCGGTGTGTAGGCTGTCCCCTTCCGTTTCGCCCAATCCATTGTGTCGGGCTTGGTGGAGAGCCAGTAGAAATTGTCGCTGACTTGTCTTCCGGCTGCATCCTGTAGCCGAAGCTTCAGGAAATAGGTGACGGAGAGATTCTCCGGCTTCGGAAGACCGAGGGCTTTCACGCTTGTGTCGGCAGGGAGGTCAATGACGGCATCTTTGGCGGCGACTTCCTTTGCATCGATGTTCAACAAACGTGCAGAGACCTTCAGGCTCTTGAAATTCTCCTGTCTGCTGTTTACGACGGAGACGGAATGACTGTCGTAGTCGTATTGAACGTGGACGGGCTCCATGGCTTTCTTAGTGCCGAAGTAGCCGCCGGCGGGAACGAGATAGTAGTCGTAGAGATGCCAGATGAGCGAAGGCCATGCGTTGTTAAGCATCCACTGAATAACACCCGTGGAAGTGTATTTGTTGCGGCCATAGGCCTCGAACATGGCGCGCTGGCCGTCGTAGGTCATCGCCTGTGCCTTACGCTCGTAGTCGTCGAGGGAAGTCGCGGTGCCGTAGCGGTTATTGAGCCCTTCGTTGAAAACGTTGACCGTGGTGAAGCGTCCGCCTCCCGCGTGGTAGTTCCAATACTCGTCGATGGGCCAGAGATGTTCTCTGGGAATGAAGCGCTGGAGGCTTTCCTTTGGCGGGATCGCCGGGCCGGGACTCGTTTCCGTGTTGTATCCGTATGCTCCACCCGCGGTGTTGTCCACGAGCCAGTACATCGGCGGGACATATTCGTAGGGACCTGTCATTTTCACGCCGGACTTTCCAGTTACTGTCGTGGAGTCCGCTGCTGCGGAGGAAATGGACGGATTCGGCCAGTGGAGATCTTTGAGAATGTTGAGGTACGTCGTCTCGATTTCGGCCGGCGGCGGGCCGTCACTCCCGTTGAGCCAGACGAAAACGCTGGCATGGGTGCGTAGGCGGGTAATCTGACTCACGAGCGAGGCTGCGGCAACCTTCTTGGTCTCATCCGTCCAGTTCTTCCACCGTTCCCAAGCATCGCAGCAGGTCCAACCGGGCATGACAAGGAGGCCGAGGCGGTCAGTCTTGTCAAAGAATTGCTCGCGGTCCATTTTCGCTTCGAGGCGTATGGTGTTCAGACCCATGTGCTTGACGTAGCCGAGATCCGCGTCGAGTCTCTCCTCGGAAAAGCGAAGGAGGAGGTCGGGTGCCCAGGCCGCTCCGCGGATGAGGACACGTTTGCCATTGACCTTGAACAAACGGTGACCCTTATCCGTGAGTTCGGACGTAACCTCCCGGATGCCGAAGGTGACGTCGGTGCGGTCAGACAGCTGGTTACCGATTTCGACGTGAAACTTTGCAGTATAGAGGTTGGGATTGCCCATTTGATAAGGCCACCAAAGCCGCGGCTTGGCGAGTTTGAGCTGAGCGAACTTTTGAGGTGTGAAGCTGACGACCTTGATTTCCTTCGCGGCCAGTTCGACAGGCTGACTGATCTTGATGGCATCGATTTCGACGTGAAGCATTGCCTTGACGGACCGGTCGGTGACGTTGCGGAGCTCGGCGCTGAGGGTCAACTCGGCAGACTTGTATTCGGAATCGAGTTTTGAAGAGACAAATGGCGCGCGAAGCGCGACTTCACCACTGGAGGTGAGAAAGACTTCGCGCCACAGCCCCATGTCTTTATCGGGAGGCGTGGGGTTGCAGTCTACCCAGGTGAGGCCCAGGTCGTTTTTTTCCGGCGCGAAGATCTCAACAGCCAGAGCGTTCCCGGCCCCTTTCTTCAGGAGATCACCGACGCGGAATTCATAGAAGCGGTAGGCGCCGGCAACGTCGGCGCGATCGGCAATCTTTTTGCCGTTGAGCCAGATATTCGCGCGGTAGTTGATGCCGAGGAAATGAAGAGATTCGTCGGCACCCGGGAACTCCGCAGGCAATGTAAACTCAGTTCGGAACCAGTAGGAACAGCGGAAGGGGCTGTCGGCGGGCATATCCGCGTTGGCGAATACGCGGGCGGTGTAGTTCGTGCCCGGATAGCTCTTCAGGTTCATGCCGTAATTGGGGTCAGAGAGTGTGCCGTCGGCGACGAGAGCGCCGACCACTGTTCCGGGAACCTCCGCCTTGTGCCAGGTCGAGTCGGCAAAGCCAGGGGCTGAGATGGCCTCTGGCGCAGATTTGTCCTCGCAGGAGGATTGCATGTGCCAGGTTCCCTGGAGCGAGAACTGCTTTGTGGCGTCGGACTCGGGTTCCCCGTTAGCAGAGGAAGCGGCGCCGGCAATCATCCAAAAGAAGAAGGAAAATAGAAGCGCTGATCGAGTGAGAGTTCGCATATATACCCATTAGTAAGTGTTTAAGGGGGACAGATTAAATGGATTTGACGGAGGGTTCCAGTCTTTTTTCCGCACGGCGCCAGGCACCGAGACCTCCTCAGCAGATCTGGCTGGAAAGGAGATCTCCTGTGGCGCCGGTTATCAGACCGTCGCTTCCGGGGGTCTGATGACCCCCGGCACAGGGATTCTTCGGGGGTTTGATGCCCCCCCCCGCACCTGAACCCTGTCCGAGAACAACAAGATCGTGCACTCGTCATCCTGCCTATTCGAAACCGGGGACTGCCCGCTTTCCATGGCCTACGTCGATCCCCATTCTGCGGCAAATCCGGTAGAGAAAAAGTCGCTCTGGCAGCCCACACCTTGAAGCGGTAACCTATGTATAGGAAATCTCGGGTTCTCGCTCAACAGATACAACTTGGTACGGGGTTTGCGCGCATGGAAAAGATCTGGCTGAGGCAATATCAGGAGGGAGTGCCGCCGGAGGTCGACCTGTCCGAATATCGGTCGCTCAAAGAGCTTCTGGAGAAAAGCTGCATACGTTTCGGAAGCCTGCCTGCGTTTACCAACATGGGGACGAGCATCACTTACAGGGAGTTGGACCGCCTCGCGCTGCAGTTTGCCGCTTATCTGCAGAAGGAACTCAAGCTAGACAAAGGCACACGAGTGGCCATCATGATGCCCAACCTTCTGCAGTACCCTGTGGCGCTCTTCGGCGTTTTGAGGGCAGGCATGACCGTGGTCAATATCAACCCGCTCTACACTCCACGGGAACTCAGGCACCAGTTGCAGGATTCGGGAGCCGAGGTCATTCTGGTACTCGAGAATTTCGCTCACACTCTCGAGGAAGCTCTGACGGGTACTGCAGTCAGGACTGTCATTACGACACAGGTGGGGGACGTGCTGCCGAGGATGAAGTCCTGCCTGGTGAATTTTGTCGTCAGGCGAGTAAAGAGAATGATCCCCAAATGGCGGATCGAAGGCGCACGCCGGTTCCGGAAGGTTCTTCAGCTCGGTGCGCGGCAAGTCCTCGAGGACATTGCCTTAGGTCCCGAGGATACTGCTTTTCTCCAATACACCGGCGGCACTACGGGACTAGCCAGGGGCGCGATTCTGACGCACGGCAACGTTGTGGCCAACGTCCTGCAGACTTCGGCTTGGATTGCGGGTAAGCTCAAAAAAGGGGCCGAGACTGTCGTGACCCCTCTGCCGCTATATCACATATTCTCCCTGACCGTTAACTGCATGACATTCGTGAGGGAGGGCGCCAACAACGTCCTCATCACAAACCCGCGGGATATCCCGGGATTTGTTAAGGAGCTAAAAAGAACCAGGTTCTCGGTCATCACTGGAGTAAACACCCTTTACAAGGCTCTGCTGGAAAATCCCGAGCTGAAGGAAGTGGATACCAGCCGGCTCAAGTTCGCGGTCAGCGGTGGGATGGCAGTGCAAAGGTCGGTGGCACAGAGATGGCAGGAAACTATGGGAGTGCCGCTGATTGAGGGATACGGCATGACCGAAACTTCACCCGTGGTATCCATCAACCCTCTGAATGCTGTCGAGTTTTCGGGCAATATCGGCCTGCCGATCCCTTCCACCGAGGTCAGCATCCGCGACGAAGATGACAGGGAATTGAGCACAGGCCAGATGGGCGAGATCTGCGTGCGCGGACCGCAGGTCATGAAGGGTTACTGGAACATGCCCGACGAGACCGACAGGGTGGTAAGCCGTGACGGCTGGTTTCGCACCGGCGACATGGGGGTGATTGACGAGCACGGCTTTGTGCGGCTCACCGACCGAAAGAAAGATCTCGTCCTGGTCTCCGGGTTCAAGGTCTACCCGAACGAGGTGGAGGACGTCTTGGGAATGCACGACGGCGTGCTCGAGTGTGCCGTGATCGGTGTCCCCGACGAACATTCGGGCGAGGCGGTGAAAGCCTTTGTGGTGCGCAAAGACCCGAATCTCACAACTGAGGACTTGAGCGCGCATTGTCGCAAGTACCTGACGGGGTACAAGATTCCACACTTCGTGGAGTTCCTCAACGAGCCACTGCCCAAGACCAATGTTGGCAAAGTCCTCCGCCGTGCGTTGCGAGCCGCGGAAGCCGCCCGACGCTCCACCAGAGCCGCGTGAAATGCCCAGGAATTGATTACATTTCTTCGGTCTCGAAAGCTCACCCTTCGCGACGGAGCAGTCTTCTTATCTCGTAATGCCTAAGGGTTCGCGCAGAAATGAGTTCACGTTTTGCTGCAGGGGCCCCCAGGCCCGCTGGCAAGGCGCGAGCAACGAGGACTGATCCGGAGGCTCAGCCATACCCGGTGTGGTGTGTGAGGAGCGAGCAACGCAGCCGGCGGGCCTACGGGCCGCAGCCCGTAGGGGCGCGGCGCCGGCGGTTGCTTTTGCCTGGAGACTTTTCGATGGTCTCTCATCTCACAATAACACACGCTGCATCGGAAGTCAGACGTAAGCGCCAAAGTGTCAAGTTATTTCTGCGCGAGCCTTAAGCCCTCCCGCCGGGACCGCTAACAACCACGATTCGCCCCGTCTGACGCTCACTTTCCCACCTGACCGGTGTGTTTGCCACTAACCGCTTGCGCCGCGTTCATCATGACGTATTCGCCGATCGCTCGGCCCACGGCTCGCGCGTCTTCGTTTCTTCGTCGGCAAGGACGAGCGATGGTAAGAGGATGCCGACGAATCCAACCAGGACGGCGAGCAGCATCAGCCGTCGCAACAGAGTGGCAGTGAGCCGAAGGCTCATCGTCACTGGTGTTCGATCTGGACTTGAGCGCGTCACGGTGAAGTCTTTGTTCATAATGGGCTCCCTTAGGTTGATGATGTGAAATTCTTTGAAGCGTCCTCTTGGCCTTGGCGAATCGTGCCAAACCTGTCATGAACACCAGCATGGAGTTGGTAGACCCTCCAGGAAAGGCCCAAGCGGTCTGCACAGAACCGCTCTTGGCGTCTGAGGAAGAGATTCAGGTCCAATCTATGTGATCGGCTGAATTGTTTCAGCGAACGTAGGGGGAAAAACGATGAGAGAAAACGCTAAGAACACTAGATATCAAATGAAGCCGAGAATCAATATCATAATGTCCTCATGGTTTCCCTTTCAGCTTAGGATTACAACCTGGATTCGAGCCCATGCAGACAATGAGTGTAACAGCAGCGGCGGAAGCGCCTTGCGATTAAAATCTCCGCAATCCTCCCGAGTTTGCTTCACAAACGGCCGACAGCGCTCTAGGAACCCGCTGTGCCGGCCGCGAAGTGCAAATAATCTCGCCCTGGGCAGCTGACTTCAGGACCGGATCACGTGCGGAGATGATTCCCGGACTGTCGTGTCAACAATGACCGAAGAATTAGGGATTTCCATAGTAGAATGCAACGCTTTGAAGCGTGAGTGCCGTCTCCGCTCGAATAGGATGAAGGACTTGGAACACCGTAAGCAATTGTTGTTCGCGCCGCGTCATCTCGCCGTTGCTCTGTGCGTGCTGGCTTGGCTCGTTTCTTTGTCATCTGCGCCGTCGCAGCAGGCCGGCGCCCCGCCCAATCCCTCCGGCCGCAAGTACCCTGCCCGCATCTACCGCTCGTTGCGGCTTTCGGGACAACCCCCGGTCATTAACGGGCGGCTCGACGACCCGGCATGGGAAGAGGGCGAGTGGGCCGGCGACTTCACCCAGCAGATGCCGAAAGAGGGAGCCAAGCCGAGCCAGCCCACTGAGCTCAAAATCCTCCACGACGACCGCTATGTTTATGTCGCCATCCGCGCCTACGACAACCCCGCGCTGGTCCACCGATATCCAGGGCGGCGGGACGATTTCAGCGGCGACATTGTCGGCATCTGCTTCGACAGTTACAACAGCAAGCGCACCGGGTTCGAGTTCGACCTCACCGCGGGTGGCAGCAAGATCGATCTCGTCCTGGGCAATGGCGAAGTGGAATGGGACACGACCTGGGACGCCGTCTGGGACGGGGCTGTGTCCCACGATTCCCGCGGTTGGAACGCTGAGTTCCGCATCCCATTCAGCCAGTTGCGCTACGCGCAGCAGGAGGAACAGGTTTGGGGAATGCATGTTTGGCGCTGGATCGAGCGCAACCAGGAGGAGGACCAGTGGCAGCTGATCCCGCGGCAGAACACCGGTCGATTGCACCAGTTCGGCGAACTGCGCGGGATTCGCGCCATGCCGCGGTCCCGGCACGTTGAGCTTTTGCCGCACGTGCTCGGACGGGCGGCGCCGGATCGTGCCGGGCGCGGCGGCACCGATATCTCGGGCTCAGTAGGACTCGACGCGAAAGTCGGCATCAGCACCAATTTCACGCTCGACGCCACATTCAATCCCGATTTCGGCCAGGTGGAAGCGGATCCGTCGGTCATCAATCTCACGGCGTACGAGACCTTTTACGAAGAGAAGCGCCCGTTTTTCCTCGAGGGACGCAAGATCCTGAGCTTCCCAATCGAAGGGTCGGACGAGCTTTTCTACTCCCGCCGGATCGGCCAGGCGCCCTCGTATGCCCCCTTGCTCGGCCCCGATGAGTCGATCCACAGCCCTGAAAGCACCACCATCCTGGGCGCGGCCAAGGTCACGGGCCGGACGGACGGCGGCTTGTCGGTGGGAGTGCTTCAAAGCCTGACCGGCAGCGAGACAGCACGAATCTCGGCGCCGGCCGGCTCGCGCGACCAGGAAGTGGAGCCTTTCGGAAGTTACACGGTCGCGCGCGTCCACAAGGACTGGGATAAAGGCAACACGAGCCTCGGGGGGATGCTGACCGAAACCCATAGGTTCACCTCCAATCCTGAAGTAGCATACCTGCCCACAAACGCCTATACGGGCGGCATCGATTTCACGCGGTACTTCGCGGAGCGCTCCTGGCTACTCGAGGCCAGCGGCCTGTTCAGCCACGTGACGGGCGACCCGGAGTCGATCCGGACCCTACAAACAAATCCTGTACACTACTACCAACGCCCTGATGCGAGTCACCTCGGTGTGGTCGAAGGCGCGACCTCACTCGCGGGTCACGGAGGTTCCGTGCGCTTCGGCCGGTCCGAGACGAGCCGGTTGCGCCTCACGGATCACTTCCACTGGTACTCGCCGGGCCTCGAGCTGAACGACCTGGGCTTCCTACGTCAGGCCGACATCATCGCCAACCAGGTCTTCTTGGGATGGTCCGAAACAGAACCAAAGGGGATCTTCCGCACCTACTCGATTCAGTTTTCCCGGGAGGATCAGTGGGACTTCGGCGGACTGAAAACCCTGTCGGCGAACCGGATCGAAGCCTCCTCTCAGTTCAGGAATAAGTGGACCGCGCAGGCCAACCTCGAACTGGGAAAATCCGTCGACACGCGCGCACTCCGCGGCGGACCGGCCCTGCGCAGCCACAAGACCTGGTCCACCGATCTTCATTTACGAACAGATCCGTCCAGCCGGGTCGGGCTGGGCCTCGACGGCTTGCACATCCGTGCCATCGACGACAACTCCCACTCGTCGCAGATTGGGGGATTCACCCGTTTCCGTCTATCGAATCGGTTTTCCCTTACCGGGTGGGCGTCTCACCAGGCGCTTATGGACAATCTGCAATACGTG
>DASQID010000541.1:0-33314 GCA_035631775.1 Acidobacteriota bacterium | reverse complement strand
AATGCCTTCGGCGAAGAGCAACCGTATGTCTCCGGCTGCCGCCTCAACCATCCCGCCGACTGCCCGAGCACAACAATAGGTCTTACCCCTGGCTATGCTTGTGTACGTTGACGGATTACCATAGAACCATGCGAACTTGTGGGGCGAAGCTCCCGCGACGATACGATCGATCTGCTTGCCGGCGAATCGACCGTTCAGCTGAGAGGAGAGTGTGGCTGCTTCCGGAATCTCGATCATGGAACACCTCCTGATTGGAGACGCGTGAGTCTGTCCTCTCCGTCTATGATGACGGATCCGGAGTGCGCAGAGCGGTGCGCCGGTATCCAGCAGCTATTGCTGGTCAATCACATTCTACGATTTTGCCGGGACGGCGCTACGCCGCGCCATCTCCGTCATATTCACCCACTCGATGTTGTTCCCGAACACCTTTTGAATTCTCTCGGCCAAAGCGCTCAATCCCTCCAACCCAAGCCCGGTTCCCTGCGTATAGAGCGACTGCCAGTGCGTAAGCAGAATTACGGGATGCCCGGAATCGATCAGCTGACGGATTCGTCCGCTTCGGCCGTCTGTGGAAAGCACTTTGTCAATGTTGTCCTTGATGAACTGCAACCGCTCGCCCGGCGGCTGCTCCATGCTCCAAAAGAGATCCGCAAAATTGGCCGGCACACTGACGACGGTCTGGCTTCGCTCCTCGTCACGATACTCCACAGTGCAATGGCGCGCCGCTCCCCAATCGGTGGCGTGCAGGAAATACCACGTGAACTTCCGATTGAAGACCTGCCACTGTGCATCGGCCAGCGCCTTGACATATTTCTTCTCTACGTCGATGCCCGAAACCCACGGCGAGGTAATCCCGGGTGCGTTCAGATCCACGTTTTTGAGAATCGTGAATGCCAGGACGAAATACTCCACGATCTCCTCCGGCGGTGCCCCCGTGATCCAGACGTCTTCGAAAATGTGCTGGTATTGGCCCCTCTTGAGATCGTAGGCGCGGAGGTGAGTGAGGAACTCCGGAGTGATGTCGAAGCGGGGCTGGATCCGCTCGCGCACGACCTGCAAGAAATCCTGCAGATGCTCTGCCGGCACGCGCTTGAGTGACTGATCCAGTCGCCCCAGACAACTGGGCATGGGGATAATCGTGAGTTTTCCGCGCAAGTCGTACTGATCGAACGTATCGGCCACGCGTTGAGTGAAGGCCCGCGGAACGAGGAAGGGTGTCTCGTAACCAGGAATTTCGTAAAAGAGCGGATCTACCGGCGAGCCGTCGTCGATTATCAGCGAGAAGGGTACCTTGCCGGACCGACTCGGCTGGGCGTGGGCCGGCTCGTGCTCCCTCGAACGCCCTCGAGGGGAGCCCAGAGCCAGTCCCGCTGCTATGCCGGTGCCGGCACCTTTTAAGAATTTCCTGCGCGAGTTGACTCGCCTGGGCGGCACCCCTTCGGCCGCGGCTTGAGCCGACTGCGGATTTGCGCTCGAGAGGTCCTGGACGCCGTACCGGTCATCACCTGCCATGTCTGCCCCCAATCCTCGTTATACGCGATCTCTTCCTGCCATCATGCGCAAAGCGGGTGGGGTGGTCAAGCGCGCGTGCGAGCGCGCAAGGGAGACCTGCATTGGACCTCACAGGATGGTGAAGCCGTGGCTGAAGCGATGCTGCACCGATGCCAGCATAGCGTTGTAATTGGCGTTGCCAACGTCGTCGGTGATGTCGACCTATCCGTAATAAGTGCCCTGGCTGGGGGGCGGCGAGCAACTCAAGGGCGGAGGGACGTTGGTCAGTTTTCAATTGCAGCACGAACCCATTGGGCTATAGGTCCAGATAAGTCCTGAAGCGGCTGCCTCGCGAGCGGGAACGAGAGCCGGTGCACAGTTGTCCTTCTTCATGAATTGTCCGGGTTAAGGCACTGGCAGGACAGTAACGTTCTGAAGACGCGTAATCTTATCTTCAGTTCCGCGCTTCCGCTGCCGAGCCAGACTCCGATCACGCAGGGCTTCTTCTGAACGTGGATCAATCCCGATTGCCCGGTCAAAGTCGGCTATTGCTCCATCGAAATCCTCAAGTGAGTAGCGAGCCACTCCCCGATTAATGAATGCCTTCGCCAAGCGCGGGTCTTGCATCACAATCTTTTGTGCGTCCGCGTAAGGCCTTTCGAACAAGCCGATGGCCTTGTCGAAGTCGCGCAAAGCTCCTCGAGCATCCCGGGAGTGCAGGCGGGTATTGCCACGGTTGGCATAGGCTTCCGCAAAATCTGATTTCGAATTGATTGCCTTGCTGAAATCGAGCATCGCGCCTGCCAGATCGTCCTTTAACAGCCGGGCCATGCCCCGGTTGTTATAGGCTTGGGCGAACCGACGGCGAATTTGAATGGCCCGATCAAAGTCGGTTATGGCTTTCTCGATGTCGCCTTTTGTCAACAGAGCATTTCCCCGGTCATTGTAGGCGACTGCAAGCCGCGGCTCCATGTGGATGGCCGCGGTATAGGCGCTTACGGCACCGTCGATATCGCCTCGACTCTGTAACGTCAGCCCCCACCTATATTCACCACGTGCAGAACTCGCAGGCCTTTCCTGAGACGGCAGCTGTTGAGCCAAGCCGAGAGTCACAAGACACGCGAGGGTGCCCCATTTCGTCACTTCGAGCAAGAGCCTGCGCACTAGCACACCGTGAGTTTCAGACACTGTCATCGAGTCACTTCCCTCTCTTGACGTGGATCTACCTGATGCTCCGACCGGTTGGTCAGGGGACCCGGAATCCTGGTTTAGCGTGAAGCTGAGACAGATGTAGCGCGAGCTTCCCGACGAGATGATCTCGCACAGGCCGCGGATCTAATCTACAATTGCCAAGGACGAGCTGAATTGCACCGCTGCAAATGGAGGCATGTGGTGCGCCTCCTCCAGCAGTGCTCGTGGATGCAATACTCTCTTAGTATGGATGAGTAGCCCGAGAGTCTTAGTTTACCGCGTGGTCGGACCTGAAACTGTACAGAATTGAGCAATCCTGGAACAAAAATACAGTGAGAGGCCTCTCTTCTCGATTATCCTGGAAGAGGTAACACATTCAGCGGCTCATGCCGCCGCAGTCCAAGGCGCCTTGGCGTGCAACTGTCGGGGCAACCACGCTGAGTGAGTCTCCACCTGCAGAGCGGGTGGCTTCAAAAAAGCCACCCGGAGGGGGGCAAGCCAATAGCCCCGGGCAAGGGCTTGCTGTCATGGATGATCCCCGCATTTCCATGCCTCATCTTGTCCAACGAACGCCGGAACGGCCAAGCCCTTCCGAGTCGCACCGCCGGAGGCGGGGTTTCCCCAATGGAATGACGCGGTCGCGGTCAGGGGACTGGGCAACGCGTGTTCAACGGTGGACTGATCGGCTTCCGCCGCGATTTCAATGCAGCCTCTCCTTCGGCACGATGTACTGGAATGGGTGTTTCTCGAGCCACTCGGCGTAGTGACCCAGATTTGTTAAGACAGGCGCGGCCACGTCGGCGCTCTTCTGCAGCACCTCCACAGCCAGATCGATGTCCGACTTGCCGTTATAAGTCAGGCCGGCCATGCCGTGATTTCCATGGTTCTCTTCCTCAAAGTAGCGGAATCCCACCGCACCCAGCGTACGCATCCTCCGTACGTCCTCCGCAATCTCCAATGGTTGGTCCGGGTCTGCGTCGCTCTTCTTTTCCCTGGCCCATTCCGGATATGGGACGGGGCGCTCACGCCCCAGAATCCTGAGGCTGGCCAGGCCGATTTGAGTCTCACCGAAGTTGCCCGGGTAGCCTTCATAAAGAGCATTGACGGCCGGGTCGTGCAGCAACCGTTCGCCAATGAGGAGCCATACCGGCTTTTCGGTTCTGTCGAACACCTGCCTGGCTGCGACCGTGCCACCCAAGTCTTCCGGATTGGTCCCTGCGACCAGAACGATCCGTTTGAATCCCTGCTGTTGTAATATCCCCACGACGCGTTCCAGGATCTGCGCCTGCTCCGTCACCGGGAACGAGACTGCCCCTCTGAAGGCCCTGGTGCCGCCGGAAAAACAGGTGAACACGGGAGGATACACCAGTCCGTTGGCCTTTTCGGCCAACAGGACCGCCAGAGCATGAGCCCAGTGGCCATGAATTCCCATCGGGATGAAGGCTCCATGGCCCGAAACAGGACCGAAAGGAATCAAGACCAGGTCGCCACCTCCCTCCAAGTAGAGTTCCACCTCACGGCTCGTCATTTCGTCCATACGGCGTGTGAGCGGCTTCTTCTCTCCTCCGGACTGCGCTACCAGATTTTCGGCTTCCAATACCGGGGCAATGGCTAAAGCGAAAAGCACCAGGCAAACTCTCATATCCGCTCCTTTCACATGGGTAAGATTTGGCGTTCGATAACGGCGGCCAAGTCCTGTCGAGATCTTTGAGATTCTTAGGGCTGGCGCAAGAATAAATTCACATTTTGGCGCGAGCACCGTCGCGCCCTTTCAGGCTGCGGCCTGCAGGCCCGCTGGCTTTGTTGCTCGCTCCTCACATACCACCCCGGGTATAGCTCGTCGCTCGCGCCTCGCCAGCGGGCCTGGGGGCCAGCAGCAAAATGTGAAGTTATTCTTGCGCCAGCCCTTAGCGTGATTCGCGTCTTGGCGATGAGCTATTAATAGCACACCGCTAAGCCGCAAAGAACGCTAAGAACGCCAAAAGTGTTTCCGAGTGTCGGCCGAGTTTTCCCATCACAAGGTGGTGGCCGCCTCGATATTGGCTGTTATCCTGATGTCAGCGTTGCAGGCAGCGTTCCCTGCCGATGAACGCCTGGACGATGAGAAATATGCTGGCCGATGGGACGGCACCTATGCCAGCGACGGCGGCACGGGGAACGTTACTCTGACCTTCAGCAAAGATGGCGAAGGTAAGTGGCATGCAACCGTGAGGTACACCAATGAAGGCGGAGAACAGACAGCCGAGCTGAAGGAGCTTCAACTCAATGGAACGAAGTTCACTGGAAAGCTCTCCAGTCCGGATGGTGGCGCAGTGATCACTCTCGAGGGGGAACTCCAGGGAAGCCGGCTGGAGGGTACTTATTCGGTTTCGGAGCAGGGTTCGACGGAGGTGGCCGAAAAGGGAACCTGGAAGACCACCAGGAGTTCGGCTGCGGGAAAGGATCAGTGAGTGCAGAACGGCGGACGTCAAGCCATTCCGGTGGTGTTTGTCGGTCACGGCAACCCGCTTAACGCAATCTCAAAGAACCGATATACCGATGCGTGGCATGCTCTCGGCCGGGATCTACCTCGACCTCGGGCGATCCTGGCCATTTCCGCGCACTGGTTCGTACCCTGCACTCGTGTCACGGTGAACGAGCAGCCTCCCACGATTCACGACTTGAATCGAGGCCGGCTAAAGGAGACAGCGGAGAGTGAACTTTGCCCGGATCTTGGTTCCCCCGCGATTCACGACCATGGCGACCTGCGCCCCCGGCCGCTTGAGGAGTTCAGCGACCTTCCACTTGCGAAGCCCGCTCGCAGGTAAGCCGTCAATACTTACCAGCACGTCCCCGACCAGGATGCCTGCCTCACTGGCCGGCGAGTCGTCCCGGATGCGGATCACCTTGAGCGGCACGAAATCCGGTGGATCGCAGTCCCATACGATTCCTGCCATATCTGCGTCCCCCGGCTTTGGCTCGGTGCTTTTCTCGAAGATAACGTTCATGTGATGGAAATCGAATGTTATTCGGAAGTAGCGGAGCACTTCGTAGCCTACAATGCCCGACATTTCCTGACTGGCCATGGATCCGCCTGTTGCCTGGGTGAATTCGGTAATTGGCTGCGGGATAGTGGTGCCGGCGATGCGAAACGCCGTTGCCCTTCCCATCCAGCTCCTTGACTTTCCGGCAACGCCCGTCAGTTCGTCGAATAACAGTCGTTGCTTGTTTTCCCGCACAGCCTCAAGAAGGCCGAATTTCTGAACAAAGGGCGTGGTAAGGGCCACCGCGCGGCGGAATGGCGCATCAATCAGGAACTCGCCGAGGTATTCCTTCTCTCCCAGCACCACCGTGCCCGCTACAACAGGCCCGCCTCTGACGAATCGGGCCGGAAGCACGCGGCCGCTGGCGGTGTACTCAAAGGTCTTGTTCGGATGAAGGATCAACTTCTGTTGCCGATAATCAACCGTTACTACCCAGCGCGAAAGGAATCCGCGGCCAAGCAGGCCATCCATCTGCTCGCCATATGCACGGCTTACGCCATCGTGAGGTACGACGGCGATGCGCGGGTTCGTGTAGCTCACCGGGCCCACAGAGAGATCCACATTGTCGGTTACTGCAATGCGCGTCGATCCGTCGCCGGTTCCGGCGCCGACCTGTATCCCTGCCTCCAGGAGCGCCAGCTTGAGTTCTACCGCCCGCGCACGGTCGATGACGTCGTTTCCCGCGGCGGTATCGAGTGGAAAGTTCAGCGGCCTCGAACCATTGACGCGTACCTGAAGCCAGATGACGCCGTCAATCAGACGGAAGGGAATTTCGATCAAGCCGGCCGGGCTCTTGATCGGGCCCTGTCCGGACGTAGCGACTGCAAAGACGCACAACAAGCAAACGGTGCACACCAACCTTCGCATGACTTAGTTAGACGCCGACACGAGGAATCAGTTCCCCCAAACTCGCGGATCAAAATGGTCTCACTCCGATTCTCGGTCTTAACGGGCAAGCCCGTTCCGGCGGACAAGACCACACTGTCTGAGGAATTCTCTAGTGCCTCACAACTCCCATCTGAATCAAGACAGAGTAGACGTCGTAGTAGATCTTCTCACCGGCTATCTTGTCCCCGGCGTCGAAGGTAAAGATGGCGCACAGCGGGAGCTCGAGACGCCTGCCTGTTGGAGCAATGCCCTGCCATGTGCTCGAATGCGTCCCGCTGACTACGAGCTCCAACACGACGCTGTCCGCCGCAACATGGCGCTTCTTGATATCTATCCGAAGATCGGGAAGGATGCGCAATAGATCCGCGTAATATCCCTGTACTGCCTCAGTGCCAACATAATGATCTCCCAGCGGCTCAACGTCGTAATGCGGCGAGTCGCCAAGTGTGCGCATCACGCCCTGCAGATCGTGGAGGTTCTCCTGCCGGACGTGCTCCTCAACACACTGAATCCGCGCCTTCGTTCGCTGCTGATCGCATGCGGACATAGCAATTTACCCTTCATGAATTGTGTGGGTGGCCTCAAACCGAGGCTGTCCGATTTCCGATATGCAGTGGTTGGGTTAACTCGAGAAACCGCCAGGCTCCCATCACGACCTTTGATTGAAATTCTAGCACAGATGATTCGCAGAGTAGGGGGCCTCGTCAATGACCCGCCCGGCGTGTCGCGTCTCCACATGGAGGCGTGGACTTGTCTCCCTTTAGCTGAAGGCGGGGCCCAACGCCAATCCCAACCGTATCGTCAGAAACTTGATCACGGTCTAGGCGTCTCGTAATCAGACAAGCATCGCGGTGACAGTGTGCAGATTTCTGCTATCATTCCTGAACAAGGAGGCAGGCATGATTGTCGGGCTGGCTGTCTTATCCGTCCTTGCGTATTTGGCTCCGATCTCCACCCGCCCGGGGCGACAATCCGATATTTGGGCAGAAGCATCCAAAAAGATCCAGCGGCTTCAGCCAGACGCTTTTCTCAACCTCCCTCCGGGAATTGTCAGCGAACTGAAAAAGAGACGCTGCACCGTTCCTCAAGCTGAGGGCTACCGCGAACCGCATAATGTCATCAAGGGAAGCTTTGAGAGGAATGGACAGACCGACTGGGCAGTCCTGTGTTCCGACGGAGGCATCTCGAGAATCTTGGTCTTCTGGGATGCCTCGGCAGCACGAATAGCGGAACTCGAGATTTCTGCCGACAGAGAATGGTTGCAGAGCGGTGCCGATGGCCGGATCGAGTACTCTCGCAAGATTGAACCCGTTGGCCAGCCGTATATCATCCAACATTACGAGGCTTATGGTGGTGAAAAGCCTCCTCCGATCGATCATCAGGGGATCAACAATATCTTCGTGGATAAGGCCTCAGTCGTCTTGTACTACTATCAGGGCAAGTGGATGAAGCTGACTGGCGCAGATTGAGCCTTATTCCGCCATGAGCGTTAACTCACTTCGCCGAACAGGCCGGATAATCCTGTAATTTGCTGAGACCTCGGAAAGACTCTCTACGTCATTAGGGCTGGCGCAAGAATAACTTCACATTTTGCTGCTGGCCCCCAGGCCCGCTGGCGAGGCGCGAGCGACGAGCTATACCCGGGGTGGTATGTGAGGAGCGAGCAAAAAAGCCAGCGGGCCTGCGGGCCGCAGCCTGGGGGCGCGGCGGCGGGCGGGCATCTGCTTCGTTGCCGCTCCTCGACGATATACACCAATATCGCCTGCGTCGCGGCGCCGCGCATCTGCCCGCCCCAGGAGCGCCGCAGGCGCGACGGTGCTCGCGCCAAAATGTGAATTTATTCTTGCGCCAGCCCTTAGCGCTCTTCGTGTCTTGGCGGTGAGCTTTTAAAAGCACACCGCCAAGAAGCGAAGAACGCTAAGAATCTCAAATATCACGACTAATCCGGACCCGGCAACTCGGCATTTTGAAGACCACGGTTGTCTCTGCTATATTCAGGAAAAGTATTGAGGGGGTGGTTGCATCGTGAGCCCGCGCTTCAAGCCTGAGAGCCGGTCGGCCTTTTCATGGCAACGTGAAGGAGCGCCGCGCCATGTACTGTGAACACTTTAGACTGAGCGAGTCCCCGTTCTCGCTGGGCCCCGACCCGCGCTACTTCTTCATGAGCGAGCAACACAGGGAAGGGCTAGGCCACCTCCTCTACGGCATCCAACAGCCGGACGGCTTTGTCCAGCTCACCGGCGAAATCGGGTGTGGGAAGACCACCCTTTGCCGGTGTCTGGTCAAGCAGCTGCCTGAGGGAACCGAGATCGCTCTGATCTTGAATCCTCGCCTGACGGTGCTCGAGCTGCTGGCAAGCGTCTGCGATGAGCTGCGCGTTCCGTATCCGGCACAGGCAACCAGCATCAAAGTCCTGGTCGACGCTCTGAATCAGCACTTACTCGAAGCTCACGCGCAGCGGCGACGGACCGTGCTTGTCATCGACGAAGCGCAGAACCTTCACAGCGACGTGCTGGAGCAGATCCGGCTTCTGACCAATCTCGAGACAACAAGGGAGAAACTCCTTCAGATCATCCTGATCGGCCAGCCGGAGCTTCTCGCTCTTCTGGAAGGGAAAAAACTGCGACAGCTCGCGCAACGCATTACGGCGCGGTATCACCTGCAGGCTTTGTCCAGACGCGAAACATACGCCTACATCCGGCACAGGTTGTCGGTAGCCGGCCGGAGAGATCCGCTCTTTACCGCGCCGGCGCTGCGCAGCGTCTACCGGCTTTCGCGTGGAGTGCCTCGACTCATCAACATAATTTGCGACCGGGCGCTGCTCGGCGCATACACGCTGGATAAGCGGATGGTCGGCGCCTCAATTGTACGCCGCGCCAGCAGAGAAATACGCGGGATTGGTCTATGGTACCGGCGCCTTTGGCCCGCGTGGGCGGCCGGCGTCGCTACCCTTGCTGTCCTGATCGCAGGGAGCGCAATGTTTCTAACCACGGCGAACCGCTCCTTTCATCGCCGGAATGCTCCGGATCCCGGCACAATCGGAAGAGCCGCGGGCGGGCCGGCAACGCGCTCCCAGACGTCCACGCCGCCGCCGGCGGAAAAATCTGGTGGCGGTGTTGCCGGCGGAACGACATCGTCCATCGGAGTGGAGGATCCGCAGGTCAGGGACGGAATCGGTTTGAAATCTCCCCAGGAGGTTCCGAAGGCGGATCCCGCCAATTATCACCCGACGGGTGGCAGCACCGCCGGCGCGGTTTCCAAGAGCGTGCGGCTTGCCGACATCATTGCCGATCCCCAGCTGCGCGGGATCTCCGCGTCCAGCTTTAGCACCCTCTATGCCCGATTGGGGATAAAGGTTCCACCAGGGCGGACGGCGCTTTGGTGCAACGCCGGAATCGAACAGGGATACGAGTGCATCTTCCTCGTGGGGAACTGGACCAGGCTGCGCTACTTTGATCTGCCGGCGATTCTCCAGTTGACTTCGGCCTCGGGGCTGCGGCTTCGTGTGGCGCTCGTGGCCTTGGGAGACGACGCTGCGACGCTAGCGATCGGCGGCCGCGAGTACACGTTCCCCCTCGCGGAGATCGACAAGGTTTGGGACGGCTCGTTTATCCTTGTTTGGAAGCTTCCCTTCCCCTTAACCAGGATTTCCCTTGGTTCGCACGGCGCGGAGGTAGCGTGGGTCCGCCAGTCATTGGATGCTCTGGAGGGGAAGGCGCCGGGCCCCGGCGTATCTGATCAGTATGACGAAAGCCTGCAGCGCCGGGTCACGGCGTTTCAGCGTGATCGCGCGCTGCCTCCGGACGGTGTAATCGGTGGTGCGACTCTCGTGCGGCTTACTCTCGCCCTGAGGGGTCCTAACGCCCCCTCACTGTTGCGCCGTTCCCCTTAGGCCCGTTGTCGGGCGAGATTTATGGGAGGGCAAAACCAGGCCGTGGGAAATGCATCTGCCCACAGCCACTTGCACTCAGCAAAAAAGGTGAAGCTCAAGTGGCTGATCGCTGATTCAAGTATGAATCGTGATGGGTGAGGGCACATAGGGAACACTAGAATGCTCGGAGGGCGCGGTCCTTTTTGTGTTCCGGCTCCGTCCTGATTGCGGTAGAGGAATCTATGTCGTACATCCTGGATGCGTTGAAGAAGGCCGAGCGGGAGCGCGGCAGCCCGCGGGCGCCTGTGCTGACGTCCGTTCAGAGTCTCCCGCATCGAGGAAACCGGCTGACGACTATCATTGGCGGATTCATCTTGTGCACTGCCGCACTCATTTGGCTCATTCTGCCCACTCTGAGCAGGATTGTTCGGCCTCCCACGGCTTCGCCCATCCTCGTGGAGCAGAATCGTGCCGCGTATCTTACCGAGGCGGAGCGAATGGGGGAGTCGGCCGCCGCGAATACTCCGTCACACGCTCTTCCTGCAGCGGAACCCGGCTCGAATTGGACGGCTGGAGTCCCGCGTAACGCCCCTGTGCCGCCTTCTCCCGGGAACAAGTCCGGCTTCCGCCCGGCCGCCGCTTCATTGCCACAGACGGAAATTGTTCGGCCGGACGCGGCTCCGCAACAGCCTCCCGAAGCAGTTCGCCGCCCAGGTCAAACAGGCCAGAACGCAACTTCACCCCAGCAAAGTGCACTGGCGCCAGCGAGCCCTCCCCCCGCAGGAAAGACGTCCCCACAGCCGAGTCAAAGCACCTATCCCGCCGACGCCGGCGAGCCGACGACTTCGCCCGGCGCCATCCAAACAAAGCCGTTGCCGCTGCGGGAAGCCATGGCCAAAATGACGCTGACCCTGATAATGTGCGGCGAGTCGGGGGAGGAGTGCTTCGTCTACATCAACGGCAGGAAATATGTGAAGGGAGACTACGTCGACGGACGCTACCTTATAGAGAGCATCACACTGCAGGGCCCTATGCTCAGCTATGAGGGAGAGAAAGCTCTCCTCCAGCGCTGAAGATGATCTCCCGTTGGGCGAACAGAAGGATAACGCGGCAATAGAGGTTGCGGGCTGGGCCGAGCTCACCCAGATCCGCGTAGATTTGGGTAAGGAACCAGTCTTGCGTCACCTGCTTCACCCATTCGCGGACCTGCAGCTCTCCCTCGCGTCCGCGGAGTGTCTGATTGTGCCGGAGGGCTAGTGAACCAGGAATTCCTCGCCCTGGCGGAGCTTGTGATAACGCTGCTGCAGCTGCCGTGAAAGCCGGGCCTTGAGCTCGTCCGGGTATCCTCGCGTCCAGAATGCGTTTTCCTCCGTGGAGCGATAGGTCTCAAAATGCTGCGGGAAGATGAAAGCGGGTTCGAGCCGGTTGATGAGGATCATCGAACGATCGATGTACATGTTATGGACAGTCGGTGAGACAAAGAGTACGTCGATGTTCTGGAGCCCGAGATGCTCTTCAAGAAGCACGGAGTCGCCCGGCTGGAGGAATCGCTTCCCCTGGATATTGAGGATGTACCCGCAGCTGTGCGCCATAGATTCGAGAAAGTCCGGCTCTCGCGTGAGGATCGAGAATTCCTGGTTGCCATGGATCGCATGTATAGGCTCGACACGAATCCCCTTTATCTCGAACGGGTGCCCCGGTTCCGGGACAATGACGCGCGATTGGGGTAGGTGCAGAGCTGCGACCTCCTTCAGGCATTTCGGGGGCAGCACAAATATGCACTTCCCGCCCTGCGCCAGGGCCCGAATTGTCGGGATGTTGCAGTGATCCCCATGATGGTGGGTGACAAGGGCAACGTCGAGCTCTCCCGCCAGTTCGTCGGCAGTCACCGGAACCGGTTGTATCTTGTCCTGGACGTCCAGGTCAAGGTCGGTGCCGATCAACACCCGATCCGCTTTGATCAGCCAGCCGTCGTTACCCGTCCACCACAAGGCGATTCCTTTCTCGTGGGACCGGATTTGCTGAATCAACGCGGGTGATGCCTGGAACAATAACAGAACAGCAGATAGTAAGGTCTTCATATGGAGATCTCCTGAACTTGCGTCCCTGTCTCGGTTCAGATATTTTCAGGCCGCGGCTGCGAACGTTGAAGTGCCGCCGATTCTCCCGGTTGACTTCGCGGGAGGGAGAAAGTTGCGCCCCGGTTCAGCGCGGACCACTATCTCGTCGGCACACGGGCAACCCTTCACCGTAACCACGCGGCCCGAAAACCCGGGGATTGTTGTATTGGAAGCAGAAAGCGGCTCGCGCCGGTCGTGGGCGATCGAGAAACGGTACGACGACCTATCGCCGATCGCGGCATGCACTGTGCATTGAGCCACTTCTCCGTTTTATCGCAGCGGCATTGGTTTGCCGCCCGCTTCCTTGCTGCGCAGCGCAGCGTCCAGGAAGGCAAAGATCTCGAGCGTCTCCTCGTTGGAAACCGGAGGCTGCTTCGTCTGGAAGAACTTCACGATCCGGACGAGCAGCGGGCCGTAGTCGGCAGCCATCTTGGGATTGCTCTGGGCTATCTCCTTGCTCCGGAATACAACCGCCCCGTAACCACCATAAGGGCGCAACGCACGAACGCTGCCGATCCGCCCGTCCTTCCAGCGGCCCACGATCTCATCGGCGCCGGGTGTGTATGTCCTGGTCACCTCCACACAGCCCGGGCCCATCAGCGCGTACAACATCTCGATCGGATGGATCGCGTACCACGCAAGATCCAGCTGATGGTGCTCTTCGAGCGGGCCCGGACCCCAGGTCGTGACGCCCATGACGTCGTCGGATTTCAGCGCGGTGACTATTTCACTGTAGCGGAGGCTGGATGAGGAAAACCAAGGCACTCCGGCAGCCTTGGCCAGCCGGGCAATTTCGCGCGCATCCTCCAGAGTAGCGGCCAGGGGTTTGTCGATGAAGAGCGGCTTGCCCGCGGCGATGACCGGCTTGGCCTGTTCCAGATGAACGCGCCCGTCCACGCTCTCGAGCAGAATGCCATCCACTTTCTCGCACATGGCCGCAATGTCGGAGAAAAACTCGACATTCCATTTGGCACGCAGTTCCTCGGCGTACTTGTCAACGCGCGTGTAACTGGATTCCAGGTCCTTGCTGCCGCCCTTGAAGGCGGCTACCACCTTCGCGCCCGGAACATGATCGGGGGAGCCAGGATCGTTGAAGGCCTTGGTAAAGGCGATGACATGCGAGGTGTCCGTGCCGACAATGCCAAGGCGGATTTGCGCCTGAGCGGTGCAGAGACAACCGAAAAGAATCGCGGCAGCTGCCTGTTTCATGACCAGAAGGCACCTCCTCGTTGATGGGCCGGATTATACAGTCATTCCAAGGCAAATGCACACTTTAGGGCTCGCTCAAGATTAAATTCATATTCTGGCCCGAGCACCGTCGCGCCTGCGGCGCTCCTGGGGCAGGCAGATGCGAGGCGCCGCATCCGACGGTTGAATGAACTCCATCTTTGCTCATCCAGGCCTTCACTTGGAACAGAGCTGACGTCGCGACTCTTGCGCTGTCGATCGATCCTTGGGCCTCAATCATTATCAGCGTATGGAGGTGGCGTCTTATCGTTTTCTGAAAACAACCCTAATTCGGCGTGTACCCTTTTTTGGCTCGGACCTTCATCCCGCGCGGATCCTTCACGGCCACCTCAATGCTCCTCCATTTTGCCCCTCCTGCTTGCGGGGGGGCATAGGCCAGCATGTAGGTGTTTGTGACATCCTTCGAAATCGCTGCAAATATGTCTTCGATGTCGCGTGACCTCCTCGCGACGAATCCCAGCCCATAGGTTGCTTGGGAAAGCTCGCTGAGCTTCTCCAGCAGCGCACGGCTCTTGAGCGCATCACCCTGGGCTACAGTGTGAACAGGCAGGCCTACCCTTCGGGCGCGTGCGATCGCGGCCTCGGCGTTAAGAAAGCTGGAATTGTCATTGCCGTCGGTGAACACAATTACTATTCTCTTTCCCTTCCTTATCGAGAGGTCCAGCGCAACCTGGGAGATCGCGTCGAACAGAGCCGTCCCACCGGCAGGTCTGATTCGCATCACGACGCGCTTTGCGGCCTCCTTGTCGCGTGTGAAATCCTGCAGGAGTCTCAACGAGGTGTTGAATCCGTAGACGGCAATCCAGTCAGCATCCCGAAGCCCATTAATGAGGCTGATCGTGGCATTCTTCACCGCCGGCAGCGCCTCCGCCATGCTGCCGGTCATGTCGAGAAGCAAAGCACATGAGAGCTCGTCACCCGAGGATTGGAAGGATACGATTCGTTGAGAGATTCCGTTATCGTAGACTTCAAACGCTTCCTGCGGCAGACCCGCGACGTGGCGGCCTTTGCGGTCCAGCACTGTTGCGTAAACCTCCACTAGGCGAACGTCGGCTCTGAAAGTCGGTGTGGATTCCTGGTGTTTAATAAAAGGAGACCACAACCAACTACTAAAAAGAACTGCCGCCGTGAGTAGGCTCGAGAAACCAAGCGACCAATTCATGGTTTGCCCAATACCTTCTGAATCAGTTCATCATTCAGTGAGGCAAGGGCGGATGTCACCGCCCTCCAGTCATGATAGTCCGTAAGTTGCAGGTCACGATACAAAGCCCTTGCCACGGGCTCCGCGATCGCCCCGAGAGCAGCCGCAGGCAATCCAGAGCGGTCCGCGTATTCCGCAAAGTATAGCTTGAATTCTCCGGCACGCACCGTGAGTCTCTCCGGCAATAGGAACCGCTCATATTGCTCGTAAGGCGCGAGACGCATCAGGTGAGGGTGACTGCAATTGTTTAAAGGATTCAGGTTGGGGCCCAGCCACATCAGGCGCGATCCGTCATTTGTCTTCATGAACTTACGCAGCGCGGTCACCGTCGGCGACTGCCACGAATCGGTCTCGTACCGGCTGAAATACTCATCCGCGAGAAACAGCAGATCGCTCAGCGTTACCGATTGCCAGACCGAAGCCCAGTCCCTCGAATTCAGTGCCCGGAAAAGGTCTGCCCGCCGGCTTAGAGACACCAATCCCAGTATCGCCTCCGCCAGGGTTGATTGGAGCTTTGAGTCGCCGGCCGAGCGGACAATCCACTCGCGAGCAGCCCGTATTTTCATTCCTAGAAGTCGAAGGTCTTCGTCACGCAGGTATTCCCAGCGCGTCGCCCGGATAAAGCCGATCTGCGCGGAAGCGAACAACTCGATTCTCTCGTCGCCCCACCTGCCGCCATTTGCGCCGATCCTTCCTGCGGGCATGGCAAAGGAAGACAGACCCCCACGCAAGTGTGTTTCCGTCTTCTCCCCCTGAGCGAGGTCCGAATCCTCAAATGCAGTGTAGCGTTTTTCGTCTCCAGTGAGGTTAATGAACTCGTGCTTGCGAAGCAGCAGAGGATCTTCGGAGGCCGAGAGGTCTGAAGGATTCAAGTATGCCGCATAGATAAGGCCCACCAATCCCAGCTGGATTTGGGGATTCAATCTTCCAAGGAATTCCCGCGCCAGTTTCTGAACCTCCTTCTGATTCACTTTGCGCTTCGCCACGGTCCGACGCAGCCGAAACACCGTCTCCTGAAGGTCCTTGGTCAGGAATGACTCAAGATTGTCCTTTGCTTTGCCCTTCAGCTTTAACTCCTTGGGTACCTCTACTGTTGGAATACGCTTAATAATCTCATCCAAGATGTCGACCTGTTGACCCAGGTTGCCCTTGCCAGCGATCAGTTGCTGCGCTGCGCCATACAGATCCATTAGATCCTTGAGCGAAGGAACCCTTTGAAGCTCAAGGAGACGCTGAAAGTTGTCATGTCTTGTCCGTGCGCCATCCAGGCGATGGGTTGTCGCACCGATTTCCACAGAAACCGCTGATGTCGGGGGCCCCATGAGAAGCCGCTTGATCGCCGCGTCAGGGTCCGATGCATCGGCCGTTTTAGCCGAATGCTTGAGGATTTCCCGAAGCACCTCCAGCGAGGCCGATGTCAGGTCCGCATCAACCACAGGTGAACTGAACCTATCGCAAAGAAGTGAAAAAACCTCCGAGCTTGCTTTTTCGTCCAGCGCATCCGATTGACGAGCAATACAGAGAAGCTCGACCAGGGAGTGAATCTGAGCCATTATGCGATTCAGTTCAAGACGGTCGCGCTGCCTGAGTTTTTCACCCATGGCGAAAAACTTGGAGTACTGTTCCTGGCCGAGCCCGGTGAGAATGCTGAAGTATGGCCAGGCGTATTGGTATTCTGCGAAGCCTTGTGCCAGCATCAGTGCCGAAGCCTCGTCCAGGGGTTCGCTACGGTGAGCGTCGAGCCGACTCACAGCCATAAAATTGCTCAGCTCCGAAAGCTCCTCATTCGCTGCCTTGTAGCTGGTGCGTGCCATGCGCAGCAGGATCTCATCCTCGACATCGGGCGCGGCTGTTCTCGAGAGCTTTCTCAAGAGCTTTGCTGTTTTCCCTGCTGAACCGGACTGCCCCTTCGCAACCATCCAGACCTCGGGGCTGCCGGGGAAATTCACGTGCTCCTGATCATCGAGAGGCAGCTCGCCGAAGAAGCTGATAAAAGGAGTGCTTCGCCAGCTTCTGGTGGCGCCGTAGTGCACGTCCGGAGACTCTGCAAACAGGTCATAGAACTTCGAAAGGCGCGACTGGTTCAATGTAAAAAATTTTTGATGTGCCAGATCAAGCTGGGTGAGAGCGAAAAAGAACGCAAGCAGCCTTCCATCATCTTTGTGAAGCAGCGACCGGAAGAAGCGCGCGGGGTGCGCCGGCTTGGCGCCCACTAATCGCTCCCATAATGGCTCTGCTCCCACCCCGCCCGGAACTAGAGCGTGTCCCCCGGATACTGCAAATGCCGAGGAATAAGGCAACAGAAGGTCCACGAACTTATCCGCGAGTGTCTTGAGCCCGATCTCGGTGACAACGGCGGAAAATGCCTCATCATCCATGCCGACCAGACCGACATACAACTTGGCGAGGCGAGGATCGCGCGTGACGGCTTCCGCGAATCCACCGCGGAAATTCTCGCCGGCATAGAATTGATTGCGCCAGACATCTTCCTTCAGCAGGATTGGCACCCACTCATCCACAATGTCAAAACTAAAGTCGCCCTTTGACTGAAGTGCTTCCTGCATGCCCACCATGTCAATTCCGAGCGCGATCGCGACCATCTGACGCTTCGCGGCGGCACTCTTCTCGACTGCCTCGAGCGTCACGCCTTGGCGCGACGTGTGCAGCTGCCAACCGAGAAGCCGTGCTACCCTCTCGGCCGCCTGACGGGAGTTCTTGTCTCTCACAGAAACCTGAACTGTCACGCGTGCGCCCGTTCTCGTTCCCAATCTCTCGAGAGCCCAGACCTTGTCGAAGTAATCGATAATGTATTCCAGGCTGACCCGTCCGGGTCTGTCCGACCCACTGCTGAGCAGATTGAGGATGCTCCTGCAGTATTCGAGCATGAATTGCCCGGCGCTCACCTGTTCTTTACCCTGCACTACGAACATCAAGGCCTTTAATCCACCTGGAACCGTGATGCCGTTGACGGTCGCGGTCTGTGCAGATCCCAGCCACGAGGCTGCCTCGGCATGCCCGGCACCCCGAAGTTTTTCGGAAAACCAACTTGCCCTTCTCATGTCTCCGTCACGAAGCGACACTTCGAGACCGCGCTCAAGGACAGCCGCAAAGTCGGCCGGCAATGTGGATGACCTTTCCATGGCTGAAACAAGCGTCTCATAGGACGCGGGCGCCGATCGCCCGAACGTGTCCTCGACCTCCGCGTTTCGTCGAAGAAGCGGAACGTCGTCGATTTCCGAGGCCGCCCTCTGCAGTGTTCGGCGTGATTCATACCACATGCCGAGTGTTTCCTCGGCGCGGGACTTCAACAGGTGGATCCGGCCTGACTTCGGTGCAGCCTTAAGAGCATCGGTGCTCGCGCGCAGGGCACCCGTCGAATCGCCTAGATCCAACGAAAGGTGAGCAACGCCATAATGCGCAGGTTCCAGGACGGGATCCAGCTCGAGCGTCTTCCTCCACAGGTCTAGGGCCTCTTTCCCCCGGTCCAATTTCTCGAGAAATGCTGCATATGTGGAGAGGATGGTAGGATCGCGTGGCAGCGCAGGTATGGCGAGGCGCACATGCTTCAATGCATTCGCCGCGTCGTCGTGATCCATATAGAGGCGCACGAGGGTTGTCCGCTCGGATAGGTGGCTCCCGCCCAGCTGCAGGCCTCGTTCCAGGGAGTCGATGCCGCGATGCCAATCGCCGATGTGCTGCGCGGCATTGGCACGGAGAAACCAAAGATCCTGGTTATTGCCGCTTAATTGAAGACTCTCTTCCAAGAATGGGATCGATCCGCTGTAGTCTTCCCGCAAGACGTGGATGCGGCCGATCAGTTCTGCTGCGAGTGCACTACCTGACCTGAGTTCGCGGCCTCGCAAAAGTGACTTCTCGGCAGCCGCCAGGTTTGAAGAAAGGAACTGATTCTGTCCCAGTTCGACAAATAGTGCGGCGTTATCTGGTTCCAGTTCGGTTAGAGGCTCAAGGAGAGCGGCCGCCGCCTTCGGATTATTGGACCGCTTGTGAAAGTCCGCTCCGAGGCGCAAGGACGCGCGGTCGCGGGGGTTCAGAACCAGGGCTTTGCCGATATCCCGCAGGAGTTGCTCTGACTGGTCTGCGCTCAGCTGCGGTTCGTGTGAAGCGATTTCAATGGACCTCGCCAGCTCCCGCAATTCTGCATAACCCTCAATCGAAAGAAACCGAGAGTCGGAACCACAGGCTATCGAAGGAACTGAGAATAGTGATTGCTGGGCCCGATCGATCAGTTCGGCCCGGTAGAGATGAAATCCGGCGGTGAGAGCCGGACCCGTCCAGGTCAGTCTCGCGAAGGATTGAGGTTGCCTGTTCAGGATTTCTGCGAACTCAGTTAGATCCCCAGTCAAGGCGGAACCTGCGGTGACGGCGGCGACAGATCGAATCAAGCTGGGAGGCTGGCCGTCCGGCGTCCAGCAGTTAATGCGCACGTTCCGAGCCCGCGACCGCTCGGAAATGTCGGCTTCGAGATACTCCTGTTGATCCGGCGTTAACTCCGGGAAGCGGCCTACCAGCAGAACACTCGACCAGTCACCGCCCAGCTGGTCAATGACGTTGGAGAGAACAACGTAAGGATTAGGCATGACGGTCGGATCACGCGCCTGAGCGGCCTGCCGGGCCATGGTCCGCAATGCGTTTTGAAGCTGAGTTCGACTCTTGATTGGGCCAAGTTTCTGCAGTTCCGTGCCGCCTATTAGTGCAATCGTAATGGGATTTGATTTGCCGAGGCTCTGATATAGCGCGGATAGATCCTTCCTTAGCTTCTCGAGGTTCTCGCTGCCAATCGTGTCCGTAAGGATGACGATAACCACTTCGGGCGAGGGATCGACGCGGGCGATGCTCGATTCTGTCATTCCCGCGTACGTCTTGACCTTGACAGTCTCGGGTATTTCCAGGGAATCAAACCGCAACAGGACCGACTGATTTACGGAACAGGGGTTAGCAGATCCCACCACCTGCAACGTGAGCACAATCAATAGAAACGAGGGAAAAGCGAAGCTGTGCCTGGTCCGCATACAAGAGCCTCTAGTAGAACTCAGCTCCCGCCAAGACGCAAAAAGACACGCCCAGAAATCAATTCGCAATGGTATCGGATGCGGATTATAGGCACTTGAATCGGTCTGCCGCAATGACTCTCTGTGATCTGCCTAATCAATGGCGAGCGACCTCCCTGCGAACTCGCATGTTCTCCTGCCGATCCTTGGGTTTTCACCACGCAGCAATGGTCGCCACTGGCGGTTGTGAGCGTGACATACAATTCTTTGATTTCTGTCACTACCGTCTGGCAAGACCAAATACCAGTCGCACGTCCAATGCTGCCGACGATCGTGGTTTGGAAGGCACTCCCTGAGATCGGCGCAACCGGATCTTGCTGCGGTTTTTCTCATGATGATATGCTGGGAGCCTCACGAGTCGGAGTGTCTCCTTTCTTGGGAGAGGAACATCAGTCATGGGAACAACGCCAGTGGTGTTGGGCTTTTCGCTGCTGCTTGCCGGACTTACTCAGCCCGGAATTGCCCAAGGCCGGGGAGCTACCTCTGAGCAAGGCCCGGTCAGCATGATCTATGGAGACGTCCATGTTCAGGTCGAAAAGGGTTCCAGACCATTGCCGGGAACGTTTCTCCTCATCCTATCTGACGTGTACTGAACCGTCATTGGGCGACAAACCGTATCACCAGAGGGCCGGTATCGATTCATGGCTATTCGAAACGGCGAATATGACCTTGCGGTTGAAAGCGAGGGTGTCGAAATAGCTAAGTTCCATTGGTTCATCCAGGAAAATCGATCTACTGACAGACGGCAAGATATCACTCTCATCTGGCGGTCCAGTCCCTCCGGTCAAGGCGTGCCAGGGGGGACTGAAGTCCCGGCTGCGGACCTTTATAAGCGAAACTCGCAGAGTCAGCCCGGGTATGAGCAGGCTCTCCAGGCCGCCGCACGCAAGGAATATGACAAGGCCATCGAGTTGATGAAAAAGATTCTCGCGGAAGATCCCAAGGACTTTGAGGCGTGGTCCAAGCTCGGCCTGATGCAGTTCTTGAAAGGTGATGCTGCCGAATCGGAGAAGTCATACATGCACTCCCTCGAGGCAAAGCCAGACTATGTTGCTGCGCTCGTGAATCTCGGAAACCTGCGGATCACCACAAAGAACTTTGATGGCGCCATCGAAAGCCTTTCAAAAGCGGTAGAACTGCAACCTGTGTCAGCTGACGCCAATTACCTTCTAGGGGAAGCGTATCTGCAAGTGAAAAAGGGCTCCAAGGCGGTCGGATATCTCACCGAAGCGATTCGTCTGGACCCAACCGGCAAGGCCGATGCGCACCTACGGTTGGCGGCGCTTTACAATGCCGCGAAGTTGAAGGACAAGGCTGCGGCAGAATATGAGCAATTTCTTGCCAAGAGGCCGGATTATCCAGACCGGAAAAAGCTCGAAGAATACATCCGCCAGAATAAATAGTTTCTGTCGCGAAACTCCTTGGCCATGCGGAAAGCGCCCCGGAGGGGCGCCAGCCAATAGCCCCGGGCAAGCGAAGCGCAGCCCGGGGTTGGGATTGTCAAGAAAGATCAGAGCCTTGAAGGGGCGACAGATAACACATGGCATACAAAGGCCTTTCGCCCCTGCCGGGGCTCGATATTATGCAATATCCTATTCGGGGACTTGCGCCCCCGGCTACTTGCTTGGGCCTCTCCGAGGCCCGACCTGACGGGCGATTCATCGAGTTTCGCGACAGAAACTAAACAGCTGTTTTCGCCAAAATTCTGCCGCCGTCATTGCAATTACTACGATCTCGGGCGAGGTGCAGATTTGCATCGCCGGACATTGCCCAATCATTTGGGTGCGCCGCGGCGAGATCAGGAGCCTGGATGCCACCGGGCTACCGCTCGGCATTTTCCGAAACAGTTCCTACGCCTTGACCACGATCGAGGCGGAGCCGGGTGACAGCCTCGTTCTCTACACCGACGGACTGACGGAGGCCCAAGACAGGTCAGGTCAGGAGTATGGAACAGATCGAATCGTCGGTCTTATGGCGACAGTGTGGAAGTTGAGCGCCCAGGCTACTATTGACGCCTGCCTCAATAACCTCGCGGACTTCCAGGCCGGATGCTCCAAGCACGATGATCTCACGATTATGGTTGTTAAACGCAGTGATGTTCCCCTGTAGCACACTTGCGGGGGGGGGGTGAGCAGACATGAAAAGAAGGCAGTTTCTCGCCTCGAGCGCGGTTTCGCTTTTTGCGCCACTGATCAACCGAGCGCAGTCACAGCAGCAGTCCACCAGCCCCTGCAAGGACGTGTATGCCGGCATTGTCCGCGCCGGTGACGAGCTGGTACCGGATCAGCTGGCCAGACAGGAAAGGAATCCTTCGCACCCTCAATTCGGCGGCCTCCCCGATGGCGACGGCATTTATACTGCCGGCGGCGCCGCAGGATTCATCAAAACTCTGACGGCTGCGTTTTGCGCGCCCGAGTCCCGCTATTCCGGCGCAAGCGAACTCGTACCTCGCATGGAGCAGGCCGCTTGCTTTCTGCGCTCCATCCAGCACGCCGATGGCACGATCGACCTGCACACGACGAACTTTCACTCGCCTCCGGATACGGCTTTTGTGGTCGAGCCTGTCGCCGTCTCGGCGGCTGTCCTGCAAACGAAAAGGATGCCCATCCTTTCTACCCTGCTGGCAGAGCTGCGGGCGTTCCTGCGGGCGGCCGGTGATGCTCTTGCGGTCGGCGGCATCCATACGCCCAATCATCGATGGGTTGTCTGCGCTGCTCTTGCCCGCCTGAACTCCCTCTGGCCTCAAGCCAGGTATGTACAGCGGATCGATGACTGGCTCGCCGAAGGGATTGATATCGATGCCGACGGACAATACACGGAACACAGTACCTCGATCTATTCGCCGGTGGTCGACAGTTCCCTGATGACCGTAGCGCGTCTTTTGAGCCGGCCGTCATTGTTGGATCCCGTCAGGCGCAATCTCGAAATGACGCTGTACTACCTTCATGCCGATGGCGAGGTCGCCACTGAAGGATCGCGCCGGCAGGATCAATATGTGCGCGGATCGGCGCTCGGCTACTATCTCCCTTGCCGCTATCTCGCGATCCAGGACTCAAACTCGCGCTTCGCCGCGTTGGCCCGCAAACTCGAGTCCGGCGGATGCGAAAGGCTCGCTGCAAATCTGATCTACTTCCTCGAAGATCCCGAGTTGAAGCGCGGCCTGCCCGCGAGCGGAACCCTGCCTGAGGATTTTGCCCGCGTATTCGGGCACTCGAGCCTGGCGCGCGTACGCCGCGGCGCGGTGAGCGCCACTATCCTTGCGTCCAATCCCGTTTTCTTCTCGTTCCGCAAGGGGAGTGCGGCGCTTCAGGGCCTTCGGCTCGCCTCGGCTTTTTTCGGCAAGGGACAGTTTCAGGGCGGGACACTAGAGGCAGACGGCAATCGATATTCGCTGGCCCAGACCCTCAGCGGCCCTTACTACCAGCCGCTTCCCGCCGACGCCCGCCGGGAGGACGGCGACTGGAGCCGGATGGATATGTCGAAACGATCGCGCAGCGAAGTGCAGACGCTGGAATCGAAGGTAACCCTTGTCGAACAGGAGGGCCGGTTCGAAATAGAGTTCGCAGTCACGGGCTGTGACCGCGTGCCCGTCGCAGTAGAACTCGGCTTCCGGCGTGGCGGACAGCTCAAGGGCGCCGTCGAGAGCGGCGCCGCCCCCGACGTCTATTGGCTGGCGAAGGGCACGGGGCGCTATGAGTCTGATGGACAGGTGATAGAGTTCGGCCCCGGACAGCAGGAGCATCGCTACTTTCAAATTCGGGGCGCACTGCCTAAACTCGATGGCCCGAGCGTTTACCTGAGCGGCTTCACGCCATTCCGGAAAAAGATCTTCATTGCCTGAGAGCAAGCGCCGTTGTCCGGGCTAGGATTGCCCTGACGCCGTAGTCCATCGCCCGAAAACATGTATTTTCCCAGCGTGGTTCTGGCTTGAGACGCGCCCACAGCTGCATGGGAGAAAGCCAAAGCACTTGCTGAATGCGAAATCTCGAGCCCAACCCGGAGGCGGTTATCTGCTCTTTGTCATGGAATTGGCGACGCGCCGGGTGCACTTTGCCGGTCTGACGGTCAATCCGGACGAAGCGCGAATGCTGGCTGCGCGGTTTCCCGGAGACGGTCCGGGGTAACTTCCTCGATCGGGACTACGCGACAATAACGCTCTCGGGGGCGGTTATTCCGGGATTCTCAGTTGGGTTTGCTTTTTGCGAAGGGGATCAACATCGGAACCTGCTTCTGATACCGGAGATACGCCTCGCCGAATTCCAGTACAAGTTTCCGTTCCTCAAGCCATGTCCCGATGAGTACGTACAATGTCAAGAGAGTGTTGATAACAAGATCCGTCAATCTGAAAGTCTGGCACCAAAGATAGAGTATGAGCGCGAGATACATCGGATGTCGCACCATTCCTAGTAGACCGTTCCGTTTCAGTTCCACCGGTGTTGCGGCTGTTTTTGGCTTCGCAAAATTCAGTATCTGGCGAATTCCAAAAAACGAAAGGGAGTCGTAGTCAAAGAAAAACGCCCAAAAAAACATCAGCAACGACCCCGACATAAGCGCATACCGGGTGACCGACAGCGGCGCGTCATAGGTCATGATCACTGGAGATTCGAACTTCCCCGTGAACCGGATGAGTGGCACGAGCAGTATGAATGAAATTACCACATAAAAAAGTCTGTAGAAGGCATAGTAGTTCTTTAGCAGACGCGTCATAAGAGCCGTGAATCGCACGCTGATCAAGAAGCTATGGAGCGCGCAGTAGGCTGTCCACAGAATAACCACCAGCAGGTAGTTCACTTCGTATGACCTCCATCATAGCCGTTTATCCGCGCATGCACCGTCAGTACCTATCCCTCCCAGCACCCTGTTATCCACCTGAGTCAGTAAATGAATGGTAAGAGCTTTGCCGCGCTTTGTTGGTAGGCGACATACTCCTTGCCGTACGCTTCCCGCAATCCTTTTTCCTCCAAGGGGATCAGCAAGAGAATCAACACGACATAGATGCAAAACACCGAAAAGAAAGCGATTGACTGCGTCAAGCAGGCAAGTCCGCTTGAGATACTCGAAGCTGCGGAATACATTGGGTGTCTGACCAACCCATAGGGTCCATTCTTAATTATTAAATCGGTACGGCGCGGCGCACTTCCGCCTAACTGGTAATTGCGCCCCAGACTGACCAGCGCCCACGCCATGAGCAGAAATCCCGCTACATATAGAAGGATCCCTGCTGACTCCAGGAAGATCAAAAATGAAGGCGCATCAATGGTCACGTGAGTGGGATCGAACGCTTCCAGTCGTCGGGCTATCAGCAGCACCGCGGCTGCCGGATTCACGACAAGCAGAAAAAGCAGGTTGAAAATGTTGACGAGCTGGAACAGCAAGCCACCTGTTGGCCTGTCTAAGACGGAACCGGTGGCCATGCGTTTGACAGTGACCAGGACGCCCAGGAAAACGAGAATCGCGAATCCGAGAATCCTCTGATCCCAGAGATGCATCTCCTCCTCCTCTTACCTCTCGGTCAAAGGCTAACGAGGAAAATCAAACTCTCCGAGGCCGCTTGGCCTTGTCAGAATCCGGAACAGTGAATACCGAAGCGATGGCCTGATCCTCCATTTGAAGATGCGCCAGGCCGATTATAGGCAAATCAGCTTTGCCTGACATCCGATTTGTGCATACTCCGAGGGCTCACCAACGGGGCTCATGCGAATCGGCTCCGGCGCATCGAACTTGCTTGACAAAGAGCGGCGTCGTCAAATATATTTCGTCATCTGGCGAAATAACCATGGAGAGAGCTTATGCGCGAATTGCTTGCCATCACCAACGCCCTGGCGGAGGAAAGCCGCGTCCGGGCACTCATGGCGTTGACGAGGGGCGAGCTCTGCGTCTGCCAGATCGCGGAGTTGCTCCAGCTCGCGCCCTCTACCGTTTCCAAGCACCTGTCCATCCTGCGACTGGGCGGACTCGTGGAGTCGGAAAAGAGGGGTCGCTGGATCTATTACGCCATCACGGCTGAGCCGGACGATTCCGCTCGCCGGTCGATCGAGTGGGTCCGGGACGCTCTGGCCAGGGACTCCAGGATCATCGAGGATACCAGGCGGTTGAAGATCATCCTGAAGGAAGACCCGGAGGAACTATGCAGGAGGCAGTTGGGAAAATCAAAGTCCTGTTCCTCTGCACCGGCAACTCCTGTCGAAGCCAGATGGCGGAGGGCTGGACGCGCCGGCTCAAAGGCACGTTGATCGAACCGTATTCGGCCGGCATAGAAACGCACGGGCTCAATCCACTGGCGGTGAAGGTCATGGCTGAAGCCGGTGTTGATATCTCAGGGCATCGCTCCAAACATGTCGATGAACTCCGGAGCGTCCCGTTCGATTACGTTGTGACCGTCTGCGACCATGCCAACGAGATCTGCCCGGTATTTCCGGGCCGCGTCAAACGCCTCCATGTCGGTTTCGACGATCCCCCTCGGCTGGCAAAGAGGGCCAGGAATGAGGAGGAAGCTCTCAGTCACTACCGCCGCGTGCGGGACCAGATTCGCGACTTCGTGGATAGGCTGCCGGACGCTTTAGAAGAGGAGATCACAAGATGAGCGGTGGAATCGCCAAAAGACTCTCTTTCCTGGACCGATACCTGACGCTTTGGATTTTCCTCGCAATGGGCGTGGGAGTTCTGGGCGGTCATTGGTTCCCGGGCATTGGGGGTTTCATAAGCCGGTTCCAGGTCGGGACAACATCCATACCGATTGCCGTAGGCCTGATCCTGATGATGTATCCGCCACTTGCCAAGGTGAGATACGAGGAAATGGGTGCGGTGTTCCGAAACAAAAAGCTCCTGGCTTTTTCACTCATCCAAAACTGGATTGTCGGCCCCGTCCTCATGTTCCTATTGGCTGTTCTGTTCCTGCGGAATCACCCTGAGTACATGATCGGTGTGATTCTGGTCGGACTGGCACGATGTATCGCGATGGTCATCGTGTGGAACGAGCTGGCAGAAGGAGACAGGGAGCTGGCGGTAGGTCTGGTCGCCTTCAATGCGGTGTTCCAGGTTCTCTTCTATGCTCTCTATATGTACGTTTTCATCACGGTGGGATTGAATGCCCTCGGCCTGGTGAAGGGTATCAACGCCAGCATTTCCATCGGAGATGCGGCCAAGACGGTCTTTATTTACCTTGGCATCCCGTTCCTGGCGGGCATCGTGACGCGTTTTTCGTTGCTGAAGGCGAAGGGCAGAGAGTGGTTTGAGTCGGCGTTCATTCCGAGGATCAGTCCGATTACGCTACTCGCATTGCTTTTCACCATTGTCATTATGTTCTCTCTCAAGGGTGAATACATCATTTCCCTCCCTCTGGACGTCGTGCGAATCGCGGTACCGCTCGTGATCTACTTCTTTGTGATGTGGTTTGTGAGCTTCTATATCGCGAGAAAGCTCGGCGCCCGCTACCCACAGACTACTGCCGTGGCTTTCACAGCAGGCAGCAATGACTTCGAACTGGCGATCGCGGTGGCAGTATCGGTATTCGGCATTGGTTCCGGCGCCGCCTTCGCTTCCGTGATCGGACCCCTCGTGGAGGTGCCGGTGCTGATCGGTCTCGTCGATGTCGCTCTGCATTTCAAGCGGCGCTACTTTGCATCGGCAGCAGGCACCGATCTGCCGGTCCAGGCTGCATAGCGATTGACCTGGACTTTGGATCCAAGGGCTGGCTCGAATCAATTTCGTCTGTTCTTCAAGCAAATACGTTCTCCAATGGCACATAATCCGAACGAAGATCTTGAACTGAGGATCGACAAGTTCACATTCCGCTTTCCAACAGGTCTGCGATTTAGTGAAGCCGGGCTGTGGATCAGGCGGGAAGGCGGCCTAGTCAGGGTAGGACTGTCCGACTTTGCGCAGCGGCGGGCCGGCGACATAGCGTTTGCGAACCTGACGCCGGCAGGAACTGTCCTGGGAATTGGCGATGAAGTGGCGAGCATAGAAACAGTCAAGGTGAACATCAGCCTGCCCTCTCCTGTCAATGGAATCGTCCGAGAAGTCAATTCCGCGCTGCAGGATACTCCCGAGCTGATCAACCAAGATCCGTACGGTAACGGCTGGATCGCCTTGGTGGGATCCGAAGACCTGGAGGCACCGTTGAACGGACTCCTTGATGCGGAAATGTGCGTCGCTCTGGCCAGGCGACAAGCAGAAGCGGAGTTGAACCCATCATGAACAGGAAGATATGCATTGTCCCCTGCAGCGGGATCGGAAAAACCTATGGCTCTGTTGCGCGCGAGGGTGCTTTCATAGTCACTGAGGATCTGCGGCCTGAAACGACCCGGATCATGGCGCTTTCGCGCCTGGTGCCTGACGACAGCGACGTCCGGGTGGAAATCGCACTGGCAGAGAGCATTACCATCGATGGCTGCAAGCTGGCCTGCGCGGCCAAAGTCGTGGCTGAGACAGGAGGCACAGTCGCGCATGCACTGCAAGTCCTTGACGTCTACAGGAAACATCGAGACCTGAAACCAGCAGGGATCGCGGAGCTAAATGAGGGTGGGAAAAGGCTAGCGGCAGTTCTTGCCGAAGAAGTGGCCGCTCTCGTCGACAATATGGAGGGAAAACACGATGCCTGAACTTCCAAGGAAAAAGGTCGGCCTCGTGTCGTGTTCAGGAGAGGAGATGGCCGAGGGGACGGTCACGCGGCTTGCCACGCTCAAAGTCCTCGAGGAACTCCGTCCGGATAAGACTGTGACAATCTGCCTGCCTCTTTTCCTTGCGGGTGGAGAGGAAGAGCGCACCTTCGCGCGTTTCTATCCGACGATCACGATCGACGGCTGCGAAAAGCGCTGCGCCGCGAAGGGTACGGAGCGATACAGCTCGAAACCGGCCGTGTCCATCGTCGTGACCGAATCATGCGATGCAGCTTCATGCGGGCTTGGATCCGCGCGTCACCTGAACGACGCAGGCCGGTTCGCCGTGACCAAGGTGGCAGGCGAGATTGCTCTGAAGGTGGACCGGCTGCTCGAAGACGCGTGGAAAAAGCCCAGGCGTACGTCCGTTGATCCCTTCCCGATCATCCAAGAGGGCAGCTGATGCCGCACACCGAAACCTATCACACCGTGGTACGCTGGAAAGGGGAACATTGGGGCCGTCTGGAAATGGGAAACGGACCCGAGATGGATTTTTCAGCGCCGCCCGAGGCTCACGGCCATGCCGGCGTGCTCACGCCGGAGGATGCCTTCGTGGCAGCGGTCAACACCTGCGTCATGATGATGTTCATCTGGTCGGCTGAACGTTTCAAGCTGGACCTCTTGTCTTACGAGTGTGGCGCCGATGGTCTGAAGCGGATCGAACTCGACCGTACGGAGATCTTCACCGAAGTCGTCTTGCATCCCAGGATCGTCGTACGCTCGGTTGCGGCAGACCGGAAGCGGACCGGGCAGGCCATGCAAAGCGCCCTGAAATACAGCCTGGTCGCCAACTCCATCAAATCAAAGCTGGTACTTGAACCGGAAATCGAAGTCGTAACGCCGATATAAATACATTTCTTCGAGAGCTGGAGATCCCTATGGCGGAAAAATCTGTTGGTTTCGTGGGCGGTGGCAGGGTAGCTCGAATCATTCTCGGCGGTCTTGACAAGGCCGGGCGAATGCCCCGGAATATCGTTGCCAGCGATACGAATCCGGACGTCCTGAAGCGCCTGCAAGCCAAGTTTCTGAATGTCCGGACCGCACTGAACGATAACCGTAAAGCTGCCGCGCAGGATCTCGTTTTTCTGGGATTGCATCCGCCGGCACTTTCGGGCGCGCTCGCCGAGATCCGGGATTGCTTGAAGCCGGGCGCGACAGTGATCTCGCTGGCTCCGAAATTGTCCATCTCCAGACTCGCCGATGAATTCGGAGGCTTTGACCGCATCGCACGCCTGATCCCCAATGCGGCTTCAATCATCGGCGAAGGCTACAACCCGATCGCTTATTCGAAGGCACTCAGTCCGCAGGAGAAGGAAGAGATACAGTCTCTGCTGAGCGCGCTTGGCAAATGCCCCGAAGTCGCGGAAGCCAAACTGGAGGCATATGCGGTCATCACCGCCATGGGTCCCACCTATCTGTGGTTCCAGTTGCACGAACTGAGGAGCCTCGGCGAGAGCTTCGGTATGTCGGCCGAAGAAGCCGAATCCGGGATCGCAGAAATGGTTGTCGGGACCGTGCGAACCCTGTTTGGGTCGGGCATGTCAGCCGACGAGGCCATGGATCTGATCCCCGTAAAGCCGATGGGAGAAGATGAAGCGAGTATCACGGCGATGTATCGGGCAAGACTTGAGCCCCTGTACAACAAACTCAAGAGCTGATGCCTCGTCAAGGACAGATGAGAATATCAGTCGCGGAGATAATCGCATTCTTGCGAGAGCGCCGGCACAAGCTTGGGCATGGATCGAAAAATAGGCGGCATAAGCCTCTCTGTGCCCGGCGGTCAGAGCCTGTTCTTCGCGCGCGATGAGTCGCGGGAGAAAGAGCGCGTGTCCTGCGACGAGGGCAACCGCCCCGACACGGCTTGCCATCGCGGCAAAGGCGACGGCGAGAAGCATGTTGCCCAGGTAGAGCGGATTGCGCACGAATCGATACGGTCCGTCGGCGACCAGTCGCGAGGATTGTACCGTACATCGACTACGATCTCCGGGTGCAGATAGCCGGTGGCCCAGACTTGCTAATGTACGCAATAATAGCTAGGAATATTAAGCACAATTGGGTAGTGGGTCATTTTGAAATCCGCGCCTATTGACTTTCCCGTCCGCTCTCGCATAATGGGAGCATGATCCGCTCAAGCAAGTTACCCAAAGACGCCAACCAAAGAGCCGCTGAGATTGTGCGGCTATCCACCGAGGAACCAAAGCCACCAGAGAAACCGCCCGAATCAGTCTCTCAATACCTCGCCCAGATCGGACGCAAGGGAGGACTGAAGGGTGGCAAAGCTAGAGCTGCACAACTGTCAGCAAAGAAGAGGAAGGAAATTGCTAGAAAAGCGGCACAGGAACGATGGCGGCAAAAATGACCCTATCTATGGCCTCTTTATTTCTGCTCTCAATCTTCCAACGTCAAACGATGCCCAGCATGCAGTAGCAAGATCAACACCAATAGGCGGGAAGCCGGCTTGGACTATTTTTAGGCCTTTTTGCATTATAAATTCCACTGCTGGAACCAAATCGCTGTCGGAAGATGCTATTACGGCAATATCGTAGGCATCTTCCCAAGCCAATCGAATAAGGTCTGTTGCAATAAAAGTATCCACGCCCTTTTCAACTGTGGCGTTGATCCTTTTTCCGCATAGAGGGCAGTTCTGTATTTCCTTATGGCAGTTCGGACACTTGGGAAGAGCTTTCGGTTTTCTCAACAGGCATTTAACACTGACCCCGGGTTGACGATCTAGCCAAGTCGTCGCCCAATTGTTAAATCCCCGCCCTTCTTCGGTGTTTTGATTGTAAGAGGCATAGATGATAACGCCGTCAAAGCTGTAACCAGAAGTCGCACACCCAACAACCTCTGCGGCCTTAGTGGCGAGCAATGGCCCCAAGTCTTTCCAGTTCACCTTGAAGCGGCAGTCTGATACACCCGTTACGTTCTGTTCTTTGTGATTCAGGGATAACTGGAAATTCCAGTAATCGACAAACGCTCTTATTCGCATGCTCGACCTTGGTGAGAAAACAGTGCCCTAAAAACATACAGGGGGAACGCTGGAATCAGCGCACCCCCTGGGGTTTCAATAATCGATGGGTGTTTTCTCTCTGCCCATATGGGACAGAGGACCCATCGATGGGCTTCAATACAGTCATTCTTATCGGCACAACAGTCCCTGTCAAGCATCCATTTGCTACCCATCAACCGAATCGTAATTTTATTATATCACAAAGAACGGAGACTCCAGGGACGCAGAACATTTATTATAACGCGAATCTTATAAGTGTTGTAAACTCAAACACTTGCCAGTAAGATTTACACACGGAATCATCATAATTGAAGCAGTCTTCTAGGGGAAAACCAATTGCAAAGATAGAATGATCACCATTCAACAGGCGATTCATTAGGTCATCTGTGGTTACCAAAACGCCCGCGTCCGTAACCTGCCAAATCTTTCGCAAAAGCGCTCTTCCCTTATAATCTTTTGCAATTATTGAGCTTCTTCGCATACCAACCTCCCGTCTTGTTATCTATAGCGCACACGGAAGGCTCATGTAAAGATCAACGGCAAGAAAGTCGGTCTCGATATCACGATTTGTGTTGACTATGTGATCTAAGTATGTAAACTTTTTCCCGATGCTATGAATGGAGGAAAATGAAATGGCTGAGAAGAAACAGTCTCTCCTTCCGGCTTATGTTTCTCCGGGGACCTATCGCAACTTCATAGAATCGCTAAGGAAAACTGGCCTTCCGGCCCGTGTAGATAAAAGCGTTCCGTTTATTTCCAGCAAGTCGGGCGTTGTGCAGGGACAGCTTCTTTCCTCGCTTCAGTTTCTCGGGCTCATCTCAGACAAACACGTTCCAACGCAGAGATTTCATGATCTCATCGATAAGCAAGGGAGCGAAGACCTAAAGCGTGTTAAGCAGGACGTCGTAAAATCTTCCTATCCCTTTCTCTTTGGCGGTGATTTCAATCTCGAAAAAGCAACCACAGACCTTGTTGCGGAAGCATTTAAATCTGGCGCAAAGGTCAATAAGGCCTCAATGATATTTCGCTGCGTTTCCTTCTTCGTGGCGCTTGCTAGGGATGCCGGATTGAAAGTATCACCACATGTCAACCCATCAAATCTTCGAGCGAAAAAGGGGCAGACCAAGGAAACGGAAGATCAAATCGAACGGCAGACACCGGCATCCGATCAATCTAAACGGCGGCACCAGCCCGACAACATCGACGGTCACCAGAGGACTTGGCAGGAATTGCTTCTCGAAAAGTTTCCTCAATTCGATCCCTCTTGGCCTGATGAATTGAAGAAACAATGGTTTGACGGTTTCAACAGGCTCATGAACGATAAACCCGGGGAATAAATCATCTTTCGTGGAGGGCTTTCGAATGATCAGAAGAGTCTTAGCCTCCATGCCAGCGCTTACCGACATGAGGGGCAATAACACGAAGGCCCAGGATTAAGTCTTAGCGATAGGCCATCCCGGGCCGTGGTAAGCAACCTTAGTTTTCAGCGGCGGGTTGGCAGAGCGGTTAATTGCCCTGGACTGTAGATCCAGTAACGGTGCG